>NZ_JANSJL010000083.1:0-1408 GCF_047502745.1 Synechococcus sp. F70.1 | reverse complement strand
GTGACCGATAGTGAACCAGTACCGTGAGGGAAAGGTGAAAAGAACCCCGGGAGGGGAGTGAAAGAGAGCATGAAACCGTGTGCCTACAAGCAGTGGGAGCCCGATTGAACGGGTGACCGCGTGCCTGTTGAAGAATGAGCCAGCGAGTTACAGTGTGCGGCAGGTTAAGGCGGGAATGCCGGAGCCAGAGGGAAACCGAGTCTGAAGAGGGCGCTAAGTCGCACGCTGTAGACCCGAACCTGGGTGATCTAACCATGGCCAGGCTGAAGCTTGGGTAAAGCCAAGTGGAGGGCCGAACCGGTTGATGTTGCAAAATCATCGGATGAGCTGTGGTTAGGGGTGAAATGCCAATCGAACCCAGAGCTAGCTGGTTCTCCCCGAAATGCGTTGAGGCGCAGCGTCGACAGGTACCTGGTGGGGTAGAGCCACTGAATCGGTAAGGGCGGCGAAAGCCGTACCGAACCGAACCAAACTCCGAATACGCCAGGGTTAGTCGGCAGTGAGACGGTGGGGGATAAGCTCCATCGTCGAGAGGGGAACAGCCCAGACCACCAACTAAGGCCCCCAAGTCATCGCTCAGTGGTTAAGGAGGTGGGGGTGCGAAGACAACCAGGAGGTTGGCTTAGAAGCAGCCATCCTTTAAACAGTGCGTAACAGCTGACTGGTCAAGCGCCCCTGCGCCGAAAATGAACGGGACTAAGCGGTGCGCCGAAGTTGTGGATTGGATGGTAGGGGAGCGTTCCGCAGTAGGGTGAAGCGGCAGCGCAAGCAGCCGTGGACGAGGCGGAAGTGAGAATGCTGGCTTGAGTAGCGCAAACATTGGTGAGAATCCAATGCCCCGAAAACCCAAGGGTTCCCCCGGAAGGTTCGTCCGCGGGGGGTTAGTCGGGACCTAAGGCGAGGCCGAAAGGCGTAGTCGATGGACACAGGGTTGATATTCCCTGACTGGCAACTGGAGCCGAAGAGGGACGCACGAGAGCTAGCCACACCCTGACTGGATTGGGAGGGGTCTACGGACCCCGCGTGGTGAAGGGTAGTGCCAAGAAAAGCTCGTAGGCGATGAAGGTTGTCACCCGTACCCGAAACCGACACAGGTGGGTGGGTAGAGGATACCCAGGGGCGCGAGATAACCCTCTCTAAGGAACTCGGCAAAATGACCCCGTAACTTCGGGAGAAGGGGTGCCAGCGCGAGCTGGCCGCAGCGAAAGGGCCCAAGCAACTGTTTACCAAAAACACAGGTCTCTGCTAAGTCGTAAGACGACGTATAGGGGCTGACGCCTGCCCAGTGCCGGAAGGTTAAGGAAGCTGGTTAGCGCAAGCGAAGCTGGCGACCGAAGCCCCGGTGAACGGCGGCCGTAACTATAACGGTCCTAAGGTAGCGAAATTCCTTGTCGGGTAAGTTCCGACC
>NZ_JANSJL010000082.1:0-1445 GCF_047502745.1 Synechococcus sp. F70.1 | reverse complement strand
GAGGATTCTACCTGGCCTGGACTTGCCTGGGTTTCCTGGTGAGCCAGCGGTGGGACCGCCAGCACCCCCAAAGCCGCCAGAAAGCTAGACAGGCGGTAGCCAAGCTAACTCAAAGCTAACTCAAGACGTGCAGCTTGCTCTAGAGCACCTGAATCGGCAATCCCCCCTAGGCTGGAAAGGCGCTGTAGGGATAATCTGCCTAGTGCTGCTTTTTGCGGCGGTAGGGCAACAAAGGAAGCTATCGCAACCAGAACGGGAAAAGACCGCTAGGGTGGCCACTGACCTCATCCCCAGGAATTGAAACGGCTGACAGATAAACCAGCTTTTCGTCGTAGAACAACGCAGAGCCTTGGTCGCCTCGCCGGGACTTTGCTCGGTACTCCTGGCCTTCGCCCACTGTGGTTACGGCTTCCCAGGGCCATTGAGTTATGTCGGTCCAGTACTGGAGAACATCCTCAGAGGTAGCCTTGGCTGGTGAATCCGTTTTGCGGAGAGCCTCTATGGCTAGCCCAGCCACTAGGCGAGGCCACAGCCGGCTGCAGGTTTGCGCCGTTCCAAAAAGATCCAGCGAGCGCACACGGCCATCCAGAGCAATGGCCAGGCCAGTTGCTCCCTCAACGTAGTTGATGTCTTTGCGAAACTCTTCAATCTCCTCCTCGTCAGCCTCATAGGCGTCGCTGAGAGCACTGGTCGGGGAGCTGACATTAAGCTCGCAGTGAAAAAATGCAACAGTGTCCCACACCTTTCCTTGGTCTGATCGATGGCCAATCTTCTTCTTCAGGGACTCGTAGACACCCCTTTTTAGCTCGTATCGCAATAGGTTAGTACAAGGCGCTCGACCTCCCTCATCTCGCGAGACTGGAAGTGCCACCTCCCAGCTTCCACGCAGGAAACGGGTATTGTACCTTACTCTTTGGCTTAATCAAGACGGTGGTATTCAAGACACGGTTTTGTTTAGCCCCTATTAGCTCCTGCCCCTCCACCAGCAGCAACAGGGACTCGCTGTGGTTTTCCACAACCAGGTGAGGCACTGCTCCAGCCTCGCTCACCTCAGTAATGGTCGCTTCTTTGGTTTGCAGTTCTGGAAGACGATAGGCAACTTCCTGCTCTTCCTGAGAAAAGAGAGGGAAAACCTGGAAACTGCCCTCTTGAAGGGGATCACCAATACGCAAGGTTGGAAAGTTAAGGCTGGCCACTGATTCCTCTTTACTTGCTGAAGTTGGAAGGGCGTTGCGCAAGCTGCCCCTTCCCGATCAGCACTCTGAAGCTCTCTGGAAATTCCCCCTTCCCAAAAACAAGAAGACTTAACCTTTGCCGGCAGAACATGGCAGCAAGATCCACCTTCCTGCCAAAAAGGGAGGGATCCCTGGATAAGGGATCCCTCTTCCAACACCCACCGAGACTAGAGTTAGTCGCGCTCAACGTACAGAAAGAGCACAGCCATG
>NZ_JANSJL010000081.1:0-1479 GCF_047502745.1 Synechococcus sp. F70.1 | reverse complement strand
CGCCTTTGAAGGTGGGGATGTAAGGCGCAGCATTTTATCCAAGGTTTCCCCTGATAAACTAGCATCATGCGCGTCAAAGCGCTCCGCGCCGCTAAAGCGAGGGAAGCCAAGCTCCTTCATGGAGCACCAGCCCAGTACCAAGCCTTGGATGAAGCCACCCGCACAGCGCAGTGTGTGCGCAACAAATGCCTGCACTATTGGATGGACAATCAAAGCGTGGGCAAGAAGGAGCTGTACGCTCTTTGTAAGCATCTGGCCCAGGAGTTTGCTGCCAAGCTCAACTCAGCAGCCAGGCAAGCTAGTGCAGAGGGAGCTTGGGCAGCCATCTCCAGCTTCTACCGCCGTTGTCGTGATGGTGAGAAGAAGAAGGGCTACCCCCAGTGAGCGCTCCGCGCCGCTTCGCGAGCAAAAAGAACTGCCGCTCGGTGGAGTACAAGCAGTCGGGCTGGAAGTTGTCGGCAGATGGAATGTCCATCACCTAAGGCCTACGGCCCGCTAACGCGAACACCGACGGCAACCAGGCTGGCACCTTTGCCTTTACTGCAGCGGGGAGGCCAGGAAACTCATCCTCAGCTCCAAAATCAACCGGGTGCGGGTTATCCGGCGGGCAGATGGGTACTACGCCCAGTGCTGCCTTGACCTTGAGCGCAGGGAAAAGAGCCAGTACACCGGCAACGTGATCGGCCTTGACTTAGGGCTGGAGCACTTCTACACCGACCAACACGGTAACAAGGTCAGTTGCCCTAAGTTTCTGCGCCGTGCTGAACGCAGACTCAAAAAACACCAAAGGAGGTTGAGCCGCAGGTTTAGGAAAGACAGCAAGGGGCAGTCCAAGAACTATCTCAAGCAGAAACAACGTCTTGGCAAGCTGCACCTCAAGGTTCAACGCCAACGTAGAGACTGGGCAATCAAGCTTGCCCGGTGCGTGGTGGCATCTAACGACGTCGTGGTGTATGAGGACTTGCAGGTGCAGAACTTGGTCAAGAACCATCATCTGGCCAAGTCGTTCGCGTTAGCGGTGAGGAGCACTTTCCAGGATGCCGCATGGAGCATTTTCACCGGGTGGCTGGACGACTACGGCAAGGTGTAAGGACTACGTCCCGCTTACGCGATTGGCAAGGTGGTGATTGCCGTGCCGCCGGAGTACACCACCCAGGAGTGTTCAAGGTGCGGCTACCTGGTGAAGAAGACTTTATCCACTCGCACACACCGATGCCCGCGTTGCGGTCTGGTGCTGTGTCGCGACCACAACGCCGCTCTCAACATCTTGCGCCGAGGTCTAGAACTCTTGGGCATGGTGTGGAACGGTACCTCAGGGCATGAGGGAACCGCCCCGGAAGGGGGAACGCTTGGGAAGAGCGGCACCGCTGCCATGAAGGGGCAACCTGACATGGTAAGTGCGCTCGTGGAACCAAGAACGAGAATCCCCGGCCTACGGCCCGCTGTCGCGAATGCCCTTCAGGGCGGGGAGTATGTCAA
>NZ_JANSJL010000080.1:0-1482 GCF_047502745.1 Synechococcus sp. F70.1 | reverse complement strand
TAAAGCCCACCTTGTGGTAGGCAGCCTGCAGGCGAGGAACAACAACTGCCTCAGCGACACTGGCCGAAAGAAGATGCGTCAAAGTTGAAGGCGGCTCAAAGCGTCCTGTAAAGGTTGCAACAGCTGTTTTCGTTAGAATTTCCCAAGACAGGTCTAGGCACGAGATGATGACAAGGGATCGGGAGAGGCAGTCCCGTAGCCCAATGAGGCCACCTGCGATGTTATGAATGATGTTTTGGGAAGCTTCTCTTTCTGTCTCTGGCGAGAGCTCCTGCAAGGATGACGAAGGACTAGGACTTGTATGAGATTGCACAAGAATGGGATCTAACTGATCCAAAGCAACTACAGTGGGTCCCCTTAGGCTCATCAGCCAAGAAAGCCCTGCAACAACTTGACTAGGATTTAAGCTGGCGTTGGTAAAACCGAATTGTCGGGCAACCTCTGATTCCACACCTAGGCCCTGTATCCAGCTAGTACCTATTGACGCCAGTGAAAAATCATTCGAATTAGCTAGAATGGCAGCTCGTACACAATCTTGGTACTTGATGGTGTGCTTGCGATCTTGAGTGAATAGCCATTGCAGAGTTTGTCTTAATGACGTCGAGCAAAGATTCGTGGGAAAAACTGGCGATCTCCTTCGCCTGCTTGGGAGTGGAGAGAGCTCTCAGAAAGACCAGATCGAGAATTTTTTGGAGCTGGCTAGTGCCATCAGGCTCTTCCTGAAGCAGAGAGGTGAGGTAGCCCTGGATTACGGTTTCCCAAAAGTCTTTCACATCGGTCATGTCCACTAGGACAAATCCCACCCCTTTTTCAAAGCAGCGCTGTCTTAAGACCCTGAGAAGGTGGGTTTTGCCAGAGCCACCATTGCCAAGCACAGGGATTCCACAGGATGTCTCCATCTGGGGAGATTGGATTAACTTCTCCAGCCGGCTGAATAGCTTCTCCCTGACATCCCGGTTAAGCTCAGGAACGTCAAAATCCGGAGGTTGCCAGATTTTTCTAAGATGAACTGTCCAATCAAAATCAACCTCCTTGAGGGCTTCTAGAGCTTTTTGTTGGTTGATTGAGAAAGAGGTACTTTCCTTGGAATTCATGGCTAGTTCCTAACACGAAGAACGTGCTTTTTGTAGCCGTACAGGTCAATAGCGGCGGCTTCGATTTCAGGAGTAATGGACAGAGGATCGTCCAGGTTCATCAGCACTATCTTGGCTTGGCGGTTCAAAGTCAGGAGCGCCTGATCCAATAGCCAGGAGGGAACATCGGGAAATCTTTTGCGCAAGTCGGATAAGTAGACTAGGTAGTAGCGCCCTCCCATCTCCTCGCAGGTGCGAAAGACCTTCTCGAGGAAGTTAGGATCAACCTCCCCTTCGCTAACTTCCCAGGGCTGCGTTTGCCCAGTAGGAACAGGGGCTGCTCCACCGAGAGAGGGCCTGTTCGCGCTACTCGGCCGTAGGCCTAGAATCCGCGCCAAGGGAACGTTCT
>NZ_JANSJL010000079.1:0-1506 GCF_047502745.1 Synechococcus sp. F70.1 | reverse complement strand
GAAAGCCTGCGCATTGTCCTTTCCTATCTTTGGGCACAACTCATTCCGCGGCCAGCTCCCCGCAACTTTGCCGATTGGGTCAAGGGCAAGTTTGGCGCTCGACTCTTTCAGATTTTCTTTGAAGGCTATACAGAAAAGCTTTGGGGGATCCCTTGCACCGAGATCAGTGCTGATTGGGCTGCCCGGCGCATCAAAGGTCTCAGTCTTGGAGAGGCCATACGAAAAGCATTGGGGTGGAATCGAGGTTTGGTGAAATCTCTAATCGATCAGTTTCAGTTTCCTCGGCTGGGATCCGGCCAGCTCTACGAAAAAATGCAGGAGTTTTTGCTGGCCGAAGGTCAAAAAGTTTGGCTAAATACAGAGGTCATTGCCCTTAGGCATGAGGGATCCCGGATTGTCAAGCTGCAATTGCGCAATCTTCAGGATGGAAGTGAAACATGGGTCTCCCCCTCCCACGTCATCTCCTCGATCCCTCTGACAGTTTTGGTGCAGAGCCTACAGGAGTTGCCTCCTCCAGAGGTACTGCAGGCAGCCCGCAACCTCAAGTTTCGCAACACCGTTTTGGTTTATCTGATTGTGGAGGGATCCCAGCTTTTCCCCGATAACTGGCTGTATATCAACGACCCAACAGTGCAGGTCGGTCGGGTAACCAACTTCGCCAATTGGTCGCCGGCTATGCTCCCCAACCGAGAACAAACCCCCTTGTGCTGTGAGTATTGGTGCAACTTTGGGGATCCCTTGTGGCAAGCTCCCGAGGAGCAATTGCTGGCTTTGGCCGAGAGGGAGCTACGCCAAATTGGCCTGCTGCAAGGCCAGAAGATCTCTGGCGGCTTTGTGGTGCGCCTACCCCGCACCTATCCTATCTACACCGGCAGCTACAAAGAAGACTTGGCCATCTTGCGAAGGTACCTCGGCCAGTTTGAAAACTTGCAACTGGTGGGCCGCTATGGCTCGTTTAAGTACAACAACCAGGATCACAGCCTGCTGATGGGCCTATTGGCGGCCGAAAACGTTCTCCGCCCCGGCAGCCACGATCTCTGGCAGGTGAACTCCGACAGCGATTACCAAGAAGAGATCAAAGTGCCACCCGCACCCGCGAAGGTCCGACGATGAGCTTCTCGCTTGGCCCTCTTTTGCGGCAAAGCTGGCAGCGTCTTGCCCCTTTCTCTATCCAGGTTTTGCTGCCAAGCTTAGCCTTGACAGGGCTGGAGATCTTCTTGATCTCCCTCTGGAGCAAGGGGGATGACTATGCTTCTATCTTCAAGGGTTTAACCCAGTGGGATAGCCACTGGTATCTGGGGATTGTGCGGCGGGGCTATCAGTTTGTGGGCTTTGACAAGATCGCCTACGAGCAGAGCAATGTGGCTTTCTTTCCGGGCTATCCTCTGGCGGTGGCCATCATGAGCCGCCTGTTAGGAGTTGAGCCGGAGCTGGGGCTTTATCTTACTGCCCAGCTCTTTTGCTGGCTGATGTGGATTTACCTTTTCCTGTTTTACCGCCGCTGGC
>NZ_JANSJL010000078.1:118293-122844 GCF_047502745.1 Synechococcus sp. F70.1 | reverse complement strand
CGCCTGCAGCAGTGGTAGTAGCCCTGGGGGATCGATCCTCATCCCACCCCAGAGCCCAACTGTTTCCTTCATCAATCCGCCTACCTCTGTGCGGGTGGGCACTTCCACCCCCGCCTTTACGATACAGGTCAGTGTGCCCGGCGGTGCCCGCTCAACCCAGTTTGTGGAACTGGAAACCTTTAACCCGCTTGGCGCGCGCGTGCAAAGAGAAGCCTTTAGCCCGCAGCAGGTTGGCTGTAGCCCAGGTGCTACTTTCTGTAGCTTCAACACCGACTTCCGGGTTGCTCCTGGCGATCCTGCCGGCGTTTGGCAGTTCCGCATCACCGCCTTTGACCAGCAGAATCGCTCTGGATCCCAAACCCTGCTCATCACAGCGCTGCCGTAGGCAAGCCAGGCCGCCGTGTTGGGTTGAAAGCTACCGCAGCGGGGATGCGTTGGGCACCCTCTCAAGGTTCCCTCACTCCAAATCCCGACGGTTGGGGTTACGGGCCGGATCGTTGCTCAAGAAGCCAAAGACAAACAGCCCGACAAAAAAGATCACCACTGCGTAAACTGAGATTTTCAGTAACAGCATAGTTTCAACAACCCATTTCCAACTAGACAAAGCTGACAAGCAGTAGAGCAATGCTCAAGGGAAAGGAGAAGCCGTAGCGACGGGATCCCGTCAACTTGAGGCTTGGCAAAACTTCTTCACAGGATCATACCTCCCCAGCGCCTCTTTTTAACCCGAAAACTCTTTTCCCCCTGCTCCCGAAAAAAGCAGAAAGCTTGAACTGACACGGATCCCCGGCAAGAGGTGAAATTGTTAAGAAATATTTTAAAGCGAAAAGCAACATTGCGGTCGCTTAGCGACAGGGGAGTGGGAAGATGGGATCTGCGGCTTTGCCGGCTGGTATCTCATCTGCCTATGCCCTTCGACTTGTCCGGTCATCCAGGTCGCCAGTTAGGCCACTGGGAGGCTCCAGAAGAGCGGCTGCCAAGTCAGACGAGACCTCCGTCGCCTCAAGAGATCTATCGATCCCAGGAACTGGAGCTTTCGGACGGCACCACGGTTTTTCTCCGCCACTGGTCACCGGGATCCCCGCGCGGGCGGGTGTTGCTGTTGCATGGCAAAGGGGATCACAGCGGCGGGTTTGGCCCCTTGGCGGAAGAACTAGTGGCCCGGGGCTGGGAGGTTTTGGCGCCTGACATGCGGGGATTTGGACGCTCAGGTGGCATCCGCTGTTGGATCGAGCACTTTAGTCAGTACCAGGCGGATCTAGAGGCAATCGTCGAGCAAGTTTGGCCCCAGCCAGGGATCCTCCAAGTCTGGTGCGGGTACAGCGCAGGGGCCAATTGGGTTACGGAATATGCGCTCGCTCACCCCGACCAAGTGCAGGGGCTGATCCTCATCTCCCCTGCCTTTCGTATCGACCACTATTTCAACCGCTTTACCTGGGGTCTTCTGCAGGTTTTGGACAAGGTTTTGCCCCAGTTGGCCCTGACTGGCCTCTACGAGCCGGTGCGGGTGACTTCCCTGCCGGAGCAGCAGGCGGTCTTGGCTGCAGATCCTTACGTGTGTGGCGTTACCCGGGCCCGGTTTACGGCGGAGTTGGTGCGTAGCGGGCAGCGCTGCCTTGAGCAGGCCCACCGCCTGGAGCTGCCGGTTCTGGTGCTCTACACCTCCGCCGATATCGTCGTCAACCCTGCCGGCGCCGTGGAGTTTGCCCGCCGGCTGCCCCAGGGAGAGATCTACGATTTCTCCTGCTCACGCCACGACCTTTTACACGACTGCCAAGCCGAAGCCGTCCAGGAGACTCTCTGCCAGTGGCTGGATCGGCACTTTCCCTGCCGCTTGGGCCCTCGTGGCAAAATAGAGAGGCCCTCTTTCTGCTTGCTCCCATGAGCCTAGACCTAATCTACCGTCCCCGCCGGCTGCGGCGCACTGAGGCCCTTCGCCAACTGGTTCAGGAAACCCACCTGCGGGTGCAGGATCTCATCTACCCGCTGTTTGTTATGGAGGGAGAGAACCAGCGGCAAGAGGTGGAATCCATGCCCGGCTGCTACCGCTACACTCTGGATCTGCTCCTGAAGGAGGTGGAGGAAGCAGCCAACTTGGGGATCCCAGCGGTGGCTCTCTTCCCAGTGGTGCCGGAAGAGAAAAAGGATCCCACGGGGCGGGAGTCCTTTAACCCAGAAGGGTTGATCCAGCGGGCGGTGCGGCGGCTCAAGCAGGAAATCCCCGAGATCCTGGTGATCACGGATGTGGCCTTGGATCCCTACAGCAGCGAGGGCCACGACGGCATCGTGCGGGACGGGGTGATCCTCAACGACGAGACAGTGGAGGTGCTGGTTAAGCAGGCCCTCTCGCAAGCGGAAGCGGGAACCGATATTGTTGCCCCCTCCGACATGATGGACGGTCGCGTCGGCGCCATTCGCGAGGCCCTGGACGAGCAAGGCTACACCGACGTGGCTATCCTGGCCTACTCGGCCAAGTATGCCTCTGCCTTCTACGGCCCTTTCCGCGATGCCCTGGGATCTGCGCCCAAGTGGGGGGACAAGAAAACTTATCAGATGGATCCCGCCAACGCCCGCGAGGCCCTCAGAGAAGTGGAGCTGGACGAGGCGGAAGGGGCGGACATGGTGATGGTAAAGCCGGCCTTGGCCTACCTGGACATCATCTATCGGGTTAAGGAAGCAACAAATCTGCCTGTGGCTGCCTACAACGTTAGCGGCGAATACGCCATGATTAAGGCTGCCGAGCAAAAGGGCTGGATCGACGGCAAGAAAGTGATGATGGAATCGCTCTTGGCCATGAAGCGAGCCGGCGCTGACATGATCCTCACCTACTTCGCCAAGGAGGCGGCCCTGCTTTTGCGGCAGTCCTAGCTAGGGCCTTCTAGACAACTGGGGAGATTGTCCAATCCAGGCAAGAGGCGCCTCTTTCTCCGTGTCGGCTACTAGAGCGCTGGGATCCACCAGGCGCACCTGGATTTGATCCGGGGGCACTCGGTTGAGGCGTTCCTTGATGAGGGCCTGCTGCTGCAAGGGATCCATGCCGCGATCCAACTCCTCCCGCAGCCGCGAGATTCGCGCTAAGAGGACTTCGAGGTTCTGCTCCAAAGCCTTTAGACGGTGATGCTGGGCTAGTTGTACAGGCAAAAGGCGGTACAGACCGCCCAGGGCAGCCGCCGTAAACAGGAGATTCACTCCGATGCGACAGAGCAGTTCCCAAGCTTGAGGCTCTGGCCGTCTCTGCAGTCGGGGCGAGGTTCTAGAAGGCCGGACAGGGATCGTCCGTCGGTTGGCAGCTAGCGTTCCCTGCCCCCGCACCCGAGCTAAGGATCCCTGGGAGCGACTGGAAAGGCGCAGTCTAGGCCCAGCAACTTGCTCCACCTGTAGAGGCAAGGAGCGAGCCAGAGTGCGGGAAGCAGACTTGGGTGCCATAAGGAGGTAAAGAGCCGCCGCTGCTACCAGGAAGCGCAGCTAGGGCTTATTGAAGCCGATTTTTCCGAGCATGTCAGGGGCTGGCCCACGACTTTTCTGTCTTTTAGCGCCAACTCAGCGCGGCGGAGGCGGAGTAAACCGCAGACGCGCTAGGCTAGAGGTTCGACAGGGGGAATGCAAGGAGTCGGGATCCGCCTATGCGCATAGCGGTTACGGGTGGGAGTGGCTTTATCGGGCGCCGCTTGGTGGCCCACCTGCTGGAGCGAGGAGATGAGGTGTTGGTTTTGAGCCGCCGCCCTGAGCAGGCCCGCCGCGTTCTGGGAGCCTCCCCCAACCTCAAGCTGCTGGGGTACGATCCCTACCAACCGCAAAGCTGGGCCTCAGCTCTGGAAGGGTACGAGGCAGTTGTCAACTTGGCCGGAGAGCCCCTGGCTTCTTCCCGCTGGACAGAAGCTAAGAAAAGAGAGATCCGCCGCAGCCGCGTGGAGACCACCCAGGCCCTTGTCCAAGCCCTCGCCTCCCTTGGCCAGAAGCCCCAGGTGATGATCAGCAGCTCGGCGGTGGGCTACTACGGGCCTCGCCCGGAAGGGGAGCCCCTGACAGAGGCGAATCCCCCTGGCCAGGGCTTTTTGGCAGAAGTCTGTCAGGCCTGGGAAGCGGCTGCCCGCCCGGCTGAGGAGCTGGGGATCCGCTTGGCCATCCTGCGCACAGGAATTGTCCTAGGGCCCGATGGAGGAGCCCTGGGTCAAATGCTTGCCCCCTTTCAGTTCTTCCTCGGCGGCCCCATTGGCTCTGGCAAGCAGTGGGTCTCCTGGATCCACCGCGACGACTGGGTGAGTCTAGTCTGCTTCCTACTGCAACAGGGATCCGGCGTCTTCAACGCCACTGCCCCTAACCCAGTGCCAATGGAAGAGTTCTGCCGCACGTTGGGGCAAGTTTTGGCCCGCCCCTCGTGGCTGCCGGTACCAGCCCTAGCCTTAGAACTGCTGCTGGGCGAAGCAGCTCAGGTGGTTCTAACGGGGCAGAAGGTGATCCCCCAAGCCGCGCTGCAGCTGGGGTTCACCTTCCAATATCCCCACCTCAAAGAAGCCTTGCGGCAACTCCTCATCCCCCAGGGCAACCGCT
>NZ_JANSJL010000078.1:116725-118193 GCF_047502745.1 Synechococcus sp. F70.1 | reverse complement strand
AGCGGGCCAGCGAAGCGCCTTCCGGATCCACCCGGTTGGCCAGCGCTGCCACCCCAATCATTGGCAGGCTCACCACCAGGCAGAAGCCCCACTGCTCCCAAGCTAGCGGTGCCGTGTCGAAGAGAGCGTTGAACAGGCTCCATTGGCTGAAGAGGATCTGCAGCAGGATGGCCGCTCCAATGCCGATGGTGATAGCCGCCACATCCATTAGGCGTTCGTGGCGTTCCAACTGGCTGGCGCGCCCGCGGCCCAAGAGGGTAGGGATAGCCTGGCTGAGGCTGAGCAAGTAGAAGATGCGCCCAATCACCAGCGTCTGAATGGCCATGCTGCGGGCCAGGTTGAGGTTGCCGGTGGTTTGTTCGATGTATTCAAAAACCCCGAAGATCAAGAGCCAGTTAAAGGCTGAAACCAGCAGAATGCGTTGCAGCAGCCGGGGAGAAAGCAAATTGGCGTCGGGATCCCGCGGTGGTTGGGTCATCTCCCGCCCCGTGCTGGGCTCAAAGGAGAGGGGCACTGTCATGGTGATGGAGTTGATCATGTTGAGCCACAACACCTGGATGGCCAAAATGGGCAGCTCGCGGTTGAGGAGGACGCTGAGGAGAAGGGTCATTGACTCCCCTCCGTTCACCGGCAGGATGAAGGCGATGGCCTTGAGCAGGTTGTTGTAAACGGTGCGCCCCTCTTCGACGGCGGCCTCGATGGAGGCAAAGTTGTCATCGGTCAGGATCATGTCGGCGGCGGCTTTGGCCACTTCGGTGCCACCCCTTCCCATGGCGATCCCCACGTCCGCCTGCTTCAAGGCCGGGGCGTCGTTAACTCCATCGCCAGTCATGGCCACGATATGGCCCTGCGACTGCAGAGCTTTCACCAGGCGCAGCTTTTGCTCCGGGGCCACCCGCGCAAAGACGGATCCCTCGTTGGCGGCGGTAACAAACTCCTCTGGGCCGAGCTGCTCCAGATCCCGGCCGCTGTAGGCTTTTACCGGTTTGCCACCCCCCAGCCCCATCTGCTCGGCAATGGCTTGGGCGGTGAGCACATGGTCGCCGGTAATCATCTTCACCTGGATCCCGGCGCTCTGGCAGGCGCGCACGGCGGCAATGGCCTCCGGCCGCGGCGGATCAATCATCCCCTGCAAGCCCAAGAAAATCAGCCCTTCCTCTAGATCTGAGTGATCCACCTGAGTTTGGCTGCTGGGGACGGTTTTTTGGGCAAAGGCCAGAACTCGCAGCCCCTGCCGCGCCAAGGCCTCCACCTGCTGGCGAATCGGCTCTGCTTCCAAGGGCTGGATCTCCCCTTGGGATCCCATCTGGCTGCAGCAGCGCGGCAAGAGAGCTTCTGCGGATCCCTTGACGTAAATGCAATGCTCCTCCGGCCCCAATCTGTGTAAGGTAGCCATGTACTGAAACTGGGATTCAAAGGGGAGGGTATCTAGGCGAGGGCGGCAGCGCTGCAGATCTTCTCGATCCAA
>NZ_JANSJL010000078.1:115442-116625 GCF_047502745.1 Synechococcus sp. F70.1 | reverse complement strand
GCGTAGATGGCCTGCACCGTCATCTGGTTTTCTGTAAGGGTGCCGGTTTTGTCCGAGCAAATCACCGTGGCGCTGCCTAGAGTTTCTACCGCCGGCAACTTGCGGATAATGGCGTGGCGTCGGGCCATACGGGAAACCCCAATGGCCAGGGTTACGGTAACTACTGCCGGCAACCCTTCGGGGATAGCACTCACCGCCAGCGCCACCGCCGCCTCAAAGACACTCGCTGCCGCCTGGCCCTGCACCAGCCCCACCAGGAAAGTAAGCGCAGCCAAGGTGAGGATAATTTTCAGCAAAGTCAGGCTGAACGCCTCAAACTTACGTGTCAGGGGAGTTTGCAGGGATCCCCCTTCCTCGATCAGCTTGGAGATGCGGCCTGTTTGGGTCTGGTTACCGATGGCCACCACCACCCCCGCCCCTTGGCCAAAGGTCACGAAGCTGCCGGCGTAGGCCATGTTCTGGCGCTCGGCCAACGGCGTGTCTTCGGGGAGGGATCCCAGCCGTTTTTCCACCGGCACCGATTCTCCCGTGAGGGCCGATTCGTCCACCCGCAAGTTGCGCACGCTCACCAGGCGCAGGTCGGCGGGCACTCGGTCTCCCGAGCTCAAGAGCACCACATCCCCCGGCACCAGCTCCCGTGAGGGCACCCGCACTTTCTGCCCCTCCCGCATCACGGTGACTTCAGTGGCCACCGACTTGGCCAGGGCAGCAATGGCCTCCTCCGCTTTGGACTCTTGGATGTAGCTGATGAGGGCGTTGATCACCACCACCGCCCAGATCACGATGGCGTTGCGCCAGGATCCCAGGAACGCCTTGATTGCCCCGGCCACCAGCAGGATGTAGAGCAGCGACTGGTTAAACTGCTGCAGGAACTTAAGCCAGGCCGGGGTAGCTGCCTTGGCCTTCAGCTCATTGGGGCCATATTGCTGCTGCCGCCGGGCCACCTCGGCTTGAGAGAGGCCCTTTTCCAACAGCCCTGCCAAAGACAGCTCCTCTCCGAAAAGTTTCTGGATGGCTTGCTCCTCTGGCAGAGCATGCCAGGCAATGACCGAGAGCGGCTCGGGAGATGAAGATCTTGCCATGATCGGTGAGCCACCACAACACAACAGTAGGAGGGGCTTCCCGCCCTTCTCTCTGACAGCCTAGCGGATGCCGTCTGCCCCTTCCCAGCAAGACGCTCCCC
>NZ_JANSJL010000078.1:45390-115342 GCF_047502745.1 Synechococcus sp. F70.1 | reverse complement strand
CCTGCTGTCCCCTGACCATAGCCGAGTTTGCCTACGACGGGAAGCTGGCCCTCTCATTTCCTCTAGCGGGAGCGCTACTCCATGTAGCTAGCCAAAGTGCACCTGTTGCCTTACCCCCCAGCCCTTCTCCCCAAGAGGGATGCTCTATTTACAGGCAAGCTTTGAACTTTTTCAGCACCGCTCGATCTAGCATCAGTAGGGCCGCGCGCACTCCTCCTGAGTAGCCCCAGAAAAAGCCCACTGGCAGATGGCCCTTGGGCGCTTCCAGGTTGGTTTTAAGCTCCTCGTACCCCAGCCAGCGGCCCTGCACCCACCAGCCGACCCTTTCTCCCATGCACTCTTCGCGGGGCAAGGCGGAGAAAGATCTCGAACGAAGCCCTCCTCTTCCCTCCGAGTCACACTCCTGCCAGAGCTGCTTCTGGACAGTAAAGCCAAAGCGCCCATGGCTGGCCTGCATCCAGAGTTGGTCGATGAGCCGCAACATAGGGCAGGGGAAAGCCTCAACATCCTTGGGGTCGAAAAAGCCTACCTGGGAGCGCCCACTGAGTTTGAGCATCAAAGCCGTCGTCCACCGATCGGCTTCCCCCCACTGGCCGGCCCGCAGCCGATCCCACAGCCCTTGCAGGGCAGGCGCCGCTTCTCCCACCCAGTCTGGCCAGGGGAGAGTTGCAGGCAGGGATCCCTCCCGAGAGACCTCAGGGAAAATCAGGGCTCTGGATCCCGCCTCCCCTTTTGTTGGGGCAGGGGTGGGGGGTGCCACCATTTGCTCCAGCTCTTCTGCGGAGTGGTTGGCCAGGAGCTGCTCCAGCTCATCTTGGGGTTGCTGCTGGGCCAGAAGCTGTTCCAGTTCCCGCAGTTCTTGGGTGCGGATGGCAGGCTCAAAGGTAGCTGGCTGCTTCTCTTGCAGGGCTGAGTCTGCCGGCAGCAGGGCCAGCCACTCAGCTACCGTTTGCGGGCGGTCTTCGGGGTGGAGGGCCATCCCTTTGAGGATAGCAGCCTCCACATCTTCAGGAATGCTGGGGTTGAGGCGGCGGGGAGGATCCAACTGCCGACCTGTGGCCCGCACCGGCGCACAGAGGGGCACCATCCCTGTCAGCAGGGTGTAGAGGGTAGCAGCCAAGGCGTAGACATCGGTAAAAGCCCCGCGGCGGCGCAGGCTGTCGTACTGCTCCAGGGGAGCATAGCCATCGGTGCCGTAGGAGGTGTGGCGTTGGATGAGCCCCTGCCTATAAGTCCGCGCTAGCCCGAAGTCGATCAACACCGCCTGGCCGGATCCCTCCCGCACCAGGATGTTGGCGGGCTTTACATCGCGGTGCAGGATCCCCTGTTCGTGCAAGCACATGAGGGCAGATCCCACCTCCCGCGTCAGGCGCAGAGCCTCTGGCAGGGGCAACGGCCCCTTTTGCTGCAAAAGCTGGTGCAGCGTCTGGCCGCGAACGTACTCCATCACAATGCACCAACAATCCCGCTCCCAAATGACCTCCTCCACCTTCACCACGTGGGGGTGACGGCAGCGGGCCAGTTGCAGCGCCTCGTTCATGAAGTTTTGTTGAAAGCGAGGATAGTCTGGATCCTTGCGGAGGCTGTCGCTCAAGACCTTGATAACCACCTGCTCGGCGCGAACGCTATCCCAGGCCCGGTAGGTGATGCCGAAGCCCCCTTCCCCCAAAACAGCCTCGATGCGGTAGCGCCCCCCCTGCAATGTTTCGCCAACTGCCCAAGCCATGCCCACCCCTCTCCCCCGCTCCTGGAGTCATTCTGTTACGGGGATCAATGACTTGAGGGCTTGGAAAGCTCCCTAGAAGTCTGGGGGCAGCACCCCCGTTTTCACCTGGAAGATGCGCACTTGTCCATCGCGGATGACCCGCAGCGTCAGGGTCTTGCCCACGCCGGCGGCATCCACCAACTGCTGCACCTGCTCGGCGTCGCGAATAGGTTGGCCGTCGATCTCGACAATGACATCCCCTTCGCGCAGGCCAACTTGCTCAGCCGGCGAGCCCGGAACCACCTCCCCAATCAACACCCCTTCCTGCACCGTCAGCGGGCTGAGCCGCGCTGGGTCGCGGTTGAGGCGGGCTACCAAATCGGGGTTGAGGGTAATCATGCGAATACCCAGGAAGGCGTGCTCCACCCGGCCGTCGCGGATCAGCCGCTCGGCAATTTCCATGGCGCGGTTGATGGGAATGGCAAAGCCAACACCCTGAGCCCGCTGGAAAATGGCCGTATTCACCCCAATAACCCGACCTTCCGCATCCAGCAAGGGACCGCCAGAGTTGCCAGGGTTGATGGCAGCGTCGGTTTGCAGGAAGGTCACCCGCTTGTTGGCAGCCCCGATTTGCCCAGAGGAGCGTCCGACGGCACTGATGATCCCCACCGTTACCGTGTTGTCCAGGCCCAGTGGGTTGCCAATGGCAATGGCCCAGTCTCCTGGCCGCACCTGGTCAGAGTTGCCCAGGGTCACCGTGGGCAGATTTTCTCCCTCGATCTGGATCACAGCGATGTCGGTCACCGGGTCTGAGCCTTTGACTTTCCCTTCAAAGGTGCGCCCATCGAGCAGATGCACCCTAACCCGCTCGCTACCCTCCACCACGTGGGCATTGGTGAGGATCAGGCCGTCGGCGTCGATGATGAATCCGGATCCAGTGCCTTCCTGCTGGAACTCTTGCGGCAGTTGCGGGAAGAAGTGGCGGAACAGGGGATGGTTAAACAGCTCAGGATCAAGGGGGTTGGCCACGGTGCGGGTGGCGTCGATGCGCACCACTGCCGGCCCCACCTTTTGGGCAACCGCGGCAATAAAATTGGAGGGCCGGACGGCGTCAGCAGGAGCAGCAGAATTGGCAGCCTCGGGGCGAGGCAGAAGGGATCCCACCCCCTCACTGGTCCGCTGCGACCAAGAGGCAAGGGGAGTTTGCTGCAGCCACTCCTGACCCCTTGGCGACGACAGCCAAACTCCGTAGGCGAGGCCGCCGCTAAACAAAGCCATTGCCAGAAGTGTTTGCCGTAAAAGCCGCGCCATGATCCCTCCCACCGCTAAGCCCTATTGCCAAGAAAACGAATGCAAGCATGAGGAAGGCCTAGACCCAATCCGCTGACTAAGGCCAGCTTGGTTAACCCCGCCTCTATACCCTATCCTACCTGGCCCCCCGTTACCCTTTAGATGGGTGAGAGCCCTGTGCTCAACTTAGCAAATCTAGCAGGCAACAGCAGTGCTCAAACGCTCAACGACGATCGGCAATTTGGGCAAGATCCCCTCTTTTTTGCCCCAGGAGCGGGATCCGTGGCAGCGCCACCGCGCCTGGATGCAGTTAGCTCTAGAAGAAGCTAGGCAAGCGGGGGAGGCGGGCGAGGTGCCCGTGGCAGCTCTGGTGGTCGGGCCAGGGGAAGAGTTGCTGGCCCTGAGCGGCAACCGGCGGGAGCGGGATCGGGATCCCACGGCCCACGCGGAGATTTTGGCCCTGCGGCAGGCGGGGCAGCGCCTGGGCGATTGGCAGTTGCAGGGCTGTCGGCTGTACGTGACCCTGGAGCCCTGCCCCATGTGTGCGGGGGCGATTAGCCAATCGCGGCTGGCCCAGGTGATCTACGGTGCTGACGATCCCAAGGCCGGCGCACTGCGCAGTGTGCTCAACTTGCCTGCTTCTGCTGCCAGCTTCCATTGCCCAGAAGTCATCGGGGGGGTCTGCGAGGCTGAGTGTCGTCGTCTATTGCAGGAGTGGTTTAGCCGCCGGCGGGGGAGCTCTTTGTGGGGAGCGAGAACCCAAGAAGGTGCCTCTGCAGGCAGTTTTTGATATATCGTCATAACGGGTTGGCCAGCCTTGCGGGCAATCGGGAGGTTTTCTGCTTCCAAGTAGTCTCGTGCGGAGGATAGGGGCTGTGCCTGAAAAGCAGTTTTCTGCTCCACTAGCTCGGCTAGCTGGCTTTCTGGTTTGGGCTTGGCTTTGCTTGACCTTCCCAGTTCAGGCGCGGGTGCTGCTGCGGGTGGGCATTGCCGTCAACAAGCCACAGGTTAGGCTTGGCAGCTCTACTCCGGCCCGTCTCCTAAACCCCCAAGGCCAGCTGCTAGCTGAGATCCCGGCCATGCAGCCCCTTCAGGCCATTCGGGTAGGCTCAGCAGTAAGCGTAGCTGGTCACCAGGCAGAGCGCCTCTATCTCCAGCCTACGGAGCCGGAGGGGCTGGTGTTCATTGACCAGAACTGGTACCGCGGCTGGGCAGAGCTGGTCCCCGGCGAGAGGGGAGTGATCGCCATCAATCAAGTGGGTTTGGAGGACTACGTTTCCAGCGTGGTGGGCAGCGAGATGGGTCACCGTTTCCCGATGGAGGCCCTCAAAGCCCAAGCCGTGGCCTCCCGCACCTATGCCCTCTACCATCGCAGTCGCCGTTCTCACCAGCCTTTTGACATCGGAAATGGCGTCGATTGGCAGGTCTACAAGGGGGTGGCGGCTGAATCCAACCGCACCCAAGCGGCGGCCCGCGAGACGGCTGGGCAGGTTCTCGTCCACCAGGGGCAGTTGATCAATGCCGTTTTCCACTCCTCTAGTGGGGGGCACACAGACGATGCCGGCAATGTTTGGCTGGAGTCGCGGCCCTACTTGCAGGGAGTGCCCGACTTCGATCACCACTCGCCCGTGTTTAGCTGGACGGCCACCATTCCTGCTCACCAGATCCAGCAGTTGGCCGACGGGATCGGTGCCATCCGTTCCATCGAGATCCTGCGCAGCTCCCCTTGGGGACGGGCCATTACCCTGCGCCTAGTGGGATCCCAGGGCAGTCAAGACATCAGGGGTAACGAGTTTCGCAAGGCCCTGGGGTTGCGCAGCACAATGATCACCATCAGCCCGCGTGGGGAGACAGCCACCACCGCCAGCCTGACTCCTGCTAGGGCAAGCTTCCCTGCTTTCTTCGAGATCCAAGGGCGCGGCTACGGGCACGGAGTGGGCATGAGCCAGTGGGGAGCTGCCGCCCTGGCTAGCCAAAACTACTCCTACCAACAGATCCTCAGCCACTACTACCGCAACACCAGCTTGGCCGTGGTGGAGGGACGCTAGGTTCAGTGGGAGCTCCTATCGGAAGAACTCATTGGGTAGCGAAGGCAGCTAAAGCTTTTCCGAGCTTGTGGCAATTACCCTCTGTTAACCTGATGCAGCGCCATCTCTCCAGACGGGCCGAAGACTGGCCAGCAGCCCTCTTTAAGATTGAAAGCTGAGCTGCTGGGATAATAAAGGCTGAGGAAATCTGGCTTGGAGCTACTGCAGGTTGTAGAGATCCTGCTGAATCTAAAATCAGTTAGAAACGCTTACCAAGTACAATCAAACTCCGCCGCCCCAGGTATCTATCCTATGTCCCTTGCTGCTCTAGCCTCTGCTTTTCCCGAACGTTGCCCGGCCCTGCCGCCGGCGCTTGCCCCTTTGTGCGAGATTGCCCGCAACTACTGGTGGACTTGGAACCCGGATCACCTCACCATTTTCCGGGAAATGGATCCCGCCCTCTGGGAAAAAACCTCCCACAACCCAGTGCGCATGCTGGAGGAGGTTTCTTACTTGCGCTTGGCGGCCTTGGCCACCGATGTCAACTATCTCAACACCCTCAATCGGATGGTGCAAGCCTATCGCAAGTACATGGCAGCTGAGGATACCTGGGCCAAGCGCACCATGAAAACCTACGACTGGCAGCGCCCTATTGCCTATTTCTGCGCTGAGTACGGTCTACACGAGTCCTTGCCGATCTACTCCGGTGGCCTGGGCATGCTGGCCGCCGATCACCTCAAATCCGCCTCCGATCTAGGGGTGCCGATGGTGGGCGTGGGGTTGCTCTACCGTCAAGGCTATTTTCAGCAGCGCCTGGACATCAGCGGCTGGCAAGGGGAGCTCTACGAAGACTGTGAGGTTGACTCCCTGCCCCTGACGCTGGTGCGGCGGCCAGATGGCAGCCCCCTGCTGGTGGAGCTGTCAATGCGGCAGCGGTTGGTCAAGGTGCGCGCCTGGCGGGTCGATGTGGGCCGGGTTCCCCTTTTCCTCTTAGACACTAACCTGCCGGAGAACGATCCTATTGACCGCTGGATCACCGCCCACCTCTATGGCGGCAGCACCGACACGCGCCTTGCCCAGGAGTGCGTCCTCGGCATTGGCGGGGTACGGCTGCTGCGCCAGCTGGGCTTGGATCCCATGGTCTACCACATGAACGAGGGGCATTCCGCCTTCCTAACCCTGGAGCTGCTGCGGGAGGAGGTGGCGCGGGGCACGCCCTTTGAGGCAGCAGAGGCCAAGGTGCGGGAGAAATGTGTGTTCACCACTCACACGCCGGTGCCGGCTGGCCACGATGCCTTCAGCCCCAGCGAGATGGATGCGTTCTTTGCCTCTTTCTGGCCGCAGCTGGGCCTGACGCGGGAGCAGTTTTTGGCTCTGGGAGCGCGGCGCGGCGGGGATCCCTGGGAGCCCTTCCACATGACGGTGCTGGCTTTGCGCTACGCACGTGCGGCTAACGGAGTAAGCCAGTTGCATGGTCGGGTCTCACGCCAGATGTGGCATGTGCTCTACCCAGAGCGCTCCGTGGATGAGGTGCCCATTGGCTCCATTACCAATGGGGTTCACGCCCGCACCTGGGTTGCTCCTCTTTTCTGGAACCTCTACAACCAATACCTAGGTCCCGACTGGCCCGAGCGGGTATCCGACCCGGAGCTGTGGGCCAAGGTAGAGGAAATACCTGATGAGGAACTGTGGCGGTGCAAAGAAGCCCTGCGGGAGCGGCTGGTGGCTTTTACCCGTCACCGGGTGTTGCGGGCGCGGCGCAGCCGCGGAGAGAGCAACGAGCGCATCCAGGCTGTCAACCAGTTGCTGGATCCCAAGATCCTGACGATTGGGTTTGCCCGGCGCTTTAGCACCTACAAGCGAGGAGACCTCATCTTGCGGAATTTGGAGCGGGTTACCCGCATCTTCACCAACAAAGAATACCCTGTGCAAATTATCTTTGCTGGCAAGGCTCACCCGCGAGATGAAGAGGGTAAGCGCATCATCCAACGGGTGGTCGAATGGTCAAATCGGCCTGAGGTGGCCCACAGGGTTGCCTTTATTGAAAATTACGATGCCTACGTCAGCCGCAACTTGATCCAAGGGGTGGATCTGTGGCTAAACACCCCGCGGCGCCCTCTTGAAGCCTCGGGCACCTCTGGGCAAAAGGTGGGCTTCAACGGCGGGCTCAACCTCTCGGTTTTGGATGGGTGGTGGCCTGAGGGCTACAACGGTCGCAACGGCTGGGCCATTGGACAAGCCATTGAAGGCCTAGATCCCGCCATCCAAGATGAACTGGATGCCAACTCCCTCTACGATGTGTTGGAGTACGAGATCATCCCCATGTTCTACGAGCGGGATGAAAAGGGGATCCCACGCCGCTGGGTTGCCCGCATGAAGGAGGCGATCCGCACGCTCAACCCGGTTTTCAACACCGACCGCATGGTGGCCGAATACGTGGTGAAGATGTACGAGCCTCGGGCCACCGAAACAGAGGTGAGCCGCCTCTTGTCGGGCTCGGCTGTTGTCGACTAAGACAGCCTCCTCGAAAAACTTGAGATCCCTGCCTGGAAAGCAGGGATCCCCCACCTCGCCTCCAGCGAGAGAGACCTAAGCGTTGACGTTGAGGGCCACTGGCAAGCTCACCGGCTCCTCCTCCTCAGGTGGCAGCATCACCACTTCAGAGCTCTCGATGATTGCCTGTAGCTCTTCCCCGTCGATGGTTTCCGCCTCCACCAGGCGACGGGCAATGCGATCCAAGAGAGCGCGGTTCTCCCGGATGAGATAGGTAGCCCGCTGGTAGGCTTCGTTAACCAGACGCCGCACTTCCTCGTCGATAAGGGCTGCTGTCTCTTCGGAGAAGTCCCGCTCGGCAGCAATCTCGCGACCTAGGAAGATGTTGGCGTACTGGCGGCCCAGGGCCACATTGCCTAGGCGGTCGCTCATGCCAAAGCGAGTCACCATGTTGCGGGCAATACGGGCTACCTGCTGCAGGTCGCTGGCTGCCCCCGTAGTCACCTCTGCCTCGCCGTAAACCACCTCTTCGGCCACCCGTCCGCCTAGGGCGACAGTCATCATGTTTTTGAGATGAGCACGGCTAGTCAGGCCCATGTCGTCATCGTTGGGCACAAACCAGGTAAGGCCGCTCGCCTGGCCGCGAGGGATGATGGTGACCTTTTGGATGGGATCGTAGTTGGGCAAGAGGGCTCCCACCAGGGCGTGGCCCGCCTCGTGGTAGGCCACCAGCTCCTTGCGCCGCTCGCTCATGAGGCGATCCTTCTTCTCTGGGCCAGCCAGCACTCGATCCACCGCGTCGTTGATCTCGTCCATCGAGATCTCCGTGAGGTTGCGGCGGGCCGCCAAGATGGCTGCCTCGTTGAGCAGGTTGGCCAGATCTGCCCCCGTAAACCCAGGGGTACGGCGGGCTAACTTCTCCAAATCCACATCGGCGGCCAGGGTTTTGCCACGGGCATGCACCTTGAGGATCTCCAGGCGGCCTTGGAAGTCAGGGCGGTCCACCGTTACTTGGCGGTCAAAGCGCCCCGGTCGCAGCAGCGCTGCATCCAACACATCGGGTCGGTTGGTAGCTGCAATAACAATGACACCGGAGTTGCCCTCAAAGCCATCCATCTCGGTCAGCAGCTGGTTGAGAGTTTGCTCCCGCTCGTCGTTGCCACCTCCCAAACCCGCTCCCCGCTGCCGACCAACGGCATCGATCTCGTCGATAAAGACAATGCAGGGGGCATTTTGCTTAGCTTGCTCGAATAGATCCCGCACGCGCGAGGCCCCTACCCCCACAAACATCTCCACAAACTCGGAGCCAGAGATGGAGAAGAAAGGCACCCCTGCCTCCCCAGCCACAGCGCGCGCCAAGAGAGTTTTGCCGGTGCCTGGGGGGCCGACCAGCAACACCCCTCGCGGGATCCTTGCCCCAAGAGCGTTGTAGCGCTCAGGGTTTTTCAAAAAGTCTACCACCTCCGCCAGCTCCAGCTTGGCCTGGTCTACACCTGCCACATCGTTGAAGGTAACTTGGGTTTTGGGCTCCATCTGCACCCGCGCCCTCGACTTGCCGAAGTTAAGCGCTTGACTGCCAGGGCCATTCTGGGCTCGCCGTAGCAGGAAAAACAGACCCAGCAGCAGCAAAACAGGTAGAAGGAAGGTGCTAAAGATGCGCCCCAGCAAACCCTCATCCTGAACAGGGCGCACTGCCAGTTCTACTCCTTTGGCAAGCAAGGTGTTCTCAAAGTCGGGAGTGAGGGGGGGCAGATTGACCTGCACTCGAGTGGCGCGGCTGTTGATCTCCGCGTCGGCAATGGCAATTTGGCGGCCATCAGGGGTAACCTCAACCAAAACCTTGCTGACCTCGCCCCGCTCTACGCGGCTCATGAGATCCGAGTAGCTGATCTCCAGGCGCTCAGCCGGGCGGGTGCCGAAGAAGGTTGTGGCCAGCGAGATCAAGACGATGGCCAGCAAGGCATACAAGCCGGCACTCCTCCACTTTTTGTTTTTACTTTTCTGACTCACGGAAGTGTTTCCTCCCAAAGGGTGCTTTCTATCCAATGGTGCCTGGGCCCACTGGCAGACTGTTAACCAATATTAACCTAGCTGAGAAGCCAGCGGAAATCAAATGGCACACCTTCTGCCGCTAGGCTTAGAAGCAAGCGAATGCCCTCCTGTATTCCTCTGGTATCCCGATGCTGACCCAACTGCGCCAATTGAGCCTGGCCGCCGACGGACGCTATCTCCGAGATGAGGAGATGCAGTTCATGGAGGCCTACCTAGCTTCTTTTGAGTTGCGGCTAAGCGCCTACCGCAAAATTCAAGCGGCGGAAGCCCAGATTGTCGGCGAGGTGGAGGCCAAGCTGCGCGCCTTGGATCCCTACTTGCTCATGCGGGGGATAGAGGACTTCAGCAACAAGTGGAAGGCAGACACAGGGCGGGTTTTGCGTCTTTCCGCTTTGGCCATGCTTTTGGACGATGAGCAGCGCTACAAGGAGCGATTCCTCTACTGGTTTCAGACCTTGATGCGGGCCTTTCGCACGCAGCGCAGTTGCGAGGCCACCTACCGCCTTCTGCAGGAGGTGATTGCCAAGTACCTTACCCCGGCGGAGTTTGCCTTAATCCAGCCAATTCTGGAAACCAACCGCACCCTGCTAGGTCTCTCCTAGGCAGGAGTTTCCGGCAAGGGGGCCGCCTCGATCAGCTCCAGTTCCTCCGCCTGCAGATGGGCGCGGAACTTGTTACCAAACTGCACCTGAAAGGGAAAGTTGGCGCTGACAGGGCGGCCATTCCAGTCCCGGATGACAGCTATTACTTCTCCCTCCATGCCCTTGAGGTCAAACGGTTGATTGCGATGTTCCGGGTGGTGATAGACAATCACGCTGGCGCGCACCCGTACTCGATCTCCAACTTTCATCCTTTGCTCTCCCGAAGAGGCAATTGTTCTGGAAATACTCTACCTCGATCCCTAACAAAGGCTGCAGAGTGTAGAGAAATATGTATGAGGCAGTAGTTGCCTTCCTTGGGCTCCCAGTGGGGGATTGGCAGCTGCTAGGGTTTCGGGAAGAGCGCGGTAAAGCGAGGAGGCATCGCTGGCCCAAGCTGGCTTTTCCTTCGGCTGGCTTGGCCTAAATCACTTCCTGTCGGCAGCGATTGCCAATGCCCCAGTCCCCATAGCATTCAAGTCGCTGCAGGTCGAGTCAACAGCTGCTCCAGCCTTACTGCCTGCAACTCTGGAAAGGGGACGTGAAATCTCTCCATTGCCCTCTGCAGCTGGAGAAAATTGGAGTCCTGGTGGTTCGGTTTGGTTGATTCACATTGCTTTAGAAAAAGCTTTGCAAGCAGCGGAGAAGAAACCTCTCAAGCTATTTAGAGCTTTTCTCTCCGCTTAACACAAAAGTAGGATCCAAAGCCAGCAACAGTTGGGTGCGGCCTCGCGACTCCAGACGGTTTACTGCTGCCTGGATAACTTCAACCTGGTGGGCTCCTACCGCAGCCAGGCCGGCGGAGAGGCCGTAGAGATCTTCTAGCGAATTGGTGGTGGCCACGACTCGGCCGTTGGGTTTGAGATAGTGCCAAGCAGCCTCTAGGATCTGGCGGAGGGGATGGCCCCCTTCAATACAGAGGCGGTCGGGGGGCGGAGAAAGCTGATGCAGACACTCGGGAGCAGTGCCCTGGATAACTTGCACGTTGCTGAGGCCAAATTTCTGGCAGTTACTCTCGATCAAGCTGACCACCTCCGCATCGCGCTCGATGGCAATCACGCAAGCGCGGGGGCAGAGAATGGCCGCCTCGATGGCAATAGTGCCAGTGCCGGCGCCGATATCCCATAGGCAGTGGTCTTCTCCCAAGCGTAACTGGCTCAGCACCAGCACCCGCACCTCGCGGGGGCTCATAGGGATCCCCGGGATCCGCTCAAAGGCAGAGTCTGGAATGCCGGGGGTGCGGTAGGGCCAAGGAAAAGGGGTTGTCATGGCCAAAAACTGCGGCCGGGAAGGTAAGGAGACAGCTTGATCACCTAGCCACGCTTAGGGGGCAGCCCCTCCCGCCCCACAGCCCTTGTAAAGCTAAGGCAGGTTTTAAAGCTGATGATCGGACTCGAACCGATGACCTGCTCATTACGAGTGAGCTGCTCTACCAACTGAGCTACATCAGCAAGGAGGGCTCGGATTCCATTTAAGCGGAGCTAGGCACTGCCTGCCGCAAAGCCCTAACCCTACCTGAGAATTTTAGCGTATCCTGGCTTGGCTCGGGATCCCCAGGCCTTCAATCCCAGAGAAAGGCCTAAGGTCAACCAGGCCAGCCAGTCGCCTGTGCGCGTGTAGAAGGTTAGCTGGGATTGCCGCCTCACCTCCCCAGTAACCACTCCGCGCTGAAAAATCGGGCCCACGCGTTGTATTCGACCGGAGGGATCCACCACCAAGTTGCCGCCGGTGTTGTTGACAAAAACCACGCTGCGCCGGTTTTCAACCGCCCGAAAGACCGAAAGCCGGCCGTGGAGCAGGGGCCAGTGGCTGTTGCCAAACCAGCTGCTGTCGGAGATCACGATCAACGACTCCGCTCCCGCAAGAGTTAGAGCTCGGCTGGGGGCCGGCAAGACGCTCTCCAGGCAGATCATCACCCCCAAAGGCCCAAACAGCTCTCCTCCTGCTAGCGGCCGATAGCCATCGGGAGAGGGCACGTAGCGGCCCGACTCGAAGTAGGGAAAGATCCACTGCTTGCCAAACCAATCCTGC
Organism: Synechococcus sp. F70.1; assembly: GCF_047502745.1. Taxonomy (NCBI): domain Bacteria; kingdom Bacillati; phylum Cyanobacteriota; class Cyanophyceae; order Synechococcales; family Synechococcaceae; genus Synechococcus; species Synechococcus sp. F70.1. The sequence continues at coordinate 103,106 of NZ_JANSJL010000078.1, read as the reverse complement.
ACCTGGCCCTGGGCGTCGAAGAGGAGGGCTGTGTTGAAAAACCGCTGCTCCTCCGCTGGCAGATGTACCGTGCGGGGATCGGGCTCCGTTGCCCCGGTAATCAAGGCCCCTTCAGGGGGAAGGATGGCTCGCATCGGCTCGATCACATAGAGTTGTAGCGGGGTGTTCAGTAGGCGGGCTCGCAGCGCTCCTTCTGGCCAGATCACCAACTGGGCCCCCTCGGCCACCGCTTGGGCCGAAAGCTGGTGCAGCTCGCGGTAGCGCTGGCTGCGGTAGTCCCAACTGCGATCGGCTTCTAGCCAGGCCACCTGCTGCACCGTCCCCACGCGAAAGCTGGGATTCCCTCCTCTTGCCGCCAGGACATCGAAATAGGCCAGCCGCACGCTCCCGTAGGCCAAGACTGGCCCTGCTAGAGCCAGGCCGCAGGCCAAGATCCGCCAGAAATCCGGGTTTCTGCGCCCTGCACTCAGCACCCCCCGCAAGGAAAGCTGGGGAAGCTGGAGGGCCAACTGCCAGAGCACGCCGTTGACGAAGACCGCAAAAAAGGTCACCCCCCAGATCCCCGCCAGATCAGCCACTTGGATCCCCAGCGGCCAATCGAACAGCAGGGAGCCCCAGTGGAAGGGAATCGGCCAGCGGAGCAGGCCCAGCAGCCCATCTAGCCCTGTCCAGACCGTGGCCACCCCTAGGGGACGGGCCCAGGGGGGAAGCGGCTGGCTCAACTGCAAACTTAAAACGGTGGCCGTTGTGAAAAACAGAGGAATCAGGGGGGCCACCACCATTCCCCCCAAGACTTCCCAAGCGCTGAGCACTTGAAGGGAGAAGGGATCCACCCAGAAGGCGTACAGGCACACGCAAAACCACAGGCCATAGGCCAAACGCCACCGCCTCCACCCCTGTTGCTGTTCGCAGAGGTAAAACAGGGGTGCTAGGCCCAGTAGTGCCCCTGGGAACCAGTGCAACCAGCGGTTGGGGGATCCCAAACACAGCAGCAAAACAGCTAGCCCTGCCAGCCAGCGGGATCTCCGGTCTTGGCGAACCGGTGGAAGCAAATCGGGGTGTTGAGGGAGGGAGGGCAGCTCCAGGGCCATTGGCAATGCGGAGGAATCCTTTGGGTGCTGCGGGCAGCCGTAAGAGCCGGCCTTGCTCGCATCCCCTCATCTTTCTATCCCAGCGGCCCTACTGCGGATACCACCGCTTTTGCCAGGCCCGCATTTGCTCAATCTCCGCCTGCTGGGTAGTGACAATGGCTGTTGCCAGCTGCCGAATCTCGGCAGAGCCTCTCTAGCCATGACCAGGGCTCCTTCGTGGTGCTGGATCATGGCTTGCAGGAAGCGCAGGTCAAACTCAGGGTCAGCGGATCCCAGGTTGGTATCCATGCGCATGGCAGCAGCCATCTCCGGAGTCATGGCCATCTGGTGGCCCATCTCTTCATGCCCCATGACGGGATCCCGGGGAGCTTGCAGGTACCAGCTCAGCCGCCAGCCTTGCATCTGCTTGATTTCTTGGCTCTGGGCAGCCATGATATCCTTGGCTAGCTGACGAATTTCCCGCCGCCGGGATTTTTGCAGGGCCTCCGCGGCCATGCTCACCGCTCCCTCGTGGTGGAGGATCATCGCATCCAGAAACCGCAGGTCGAAGGATTCGTCGGCAGGGCCTAGGCTTATCTGATGAGCTCTATGGATCGAGAGCTCCCCCTTCCCCTTGCTCTCATGAGCAGTTGCCTCCAGCTCCCTGCCAGCCCAGGAAGCCCCCAGGACAAACCCACCAGCCAGGATGAGAGCCCAGACCGTCAGGCGATCGCCACTTCCCTCCGAGGACAACAGGCCGATATCCTACACCTTCCAATCTCCTCTGGAGTCAAGCCCTTTGGCGATCCTGGCGTCGCCCCTTCAGGAAGGGGGGGCAGGCTTCAACAACTGCTCCCCTTGCAGCATGCGGGCAGCAGCGCTGAGCAGCTCCTCCTCCAGGTAAGGCTTGGTGAAGTAGGCAGTGGCCCCCAGCTCCCGGGCTGTTTGCCGGTGTCGTTCTGCCCCTCGCGAGGTGAGCATAGCTACCGGAATATGCTTGAGGTTGCTGTCTGCCCGTATGCGGGAGAGCAACTCTAGGCCGTCCATGCGCGGCATCTCGATGTCGCAGAAGACAAGATCGCAGCGCAAGCCGCCGCGGAGCTTTTCCCAGGCATCCTGGCCATCGCGGGCCTGCTCCACCCGGTAGCCCACCTTTTGGAAGGACATGGAGAGCAGCTCTCGCACGGTAATCGAGTCGTCCACAATGAGCACCGTGGTCTGATGGGTTTCCTCGGCCCTTGGCTCCTCAGCGCGACGCTCTGCCCAGAGGCGGCTGAGATCGCGACGGCGGCCTTGAGCCATATCCACCAGCTCGAGGACGTCCGCAATCGGCAGCACCCGCCCGTTCCCCAACACTGTTACCCCGGAGATTCCCGGCGGTTTGGGCACAGGGCCGCGCAGTTGCTTGATCACGATCTCCTGCTCTTCCACAAAGCTGTCTACCTGCAGAGCAAGGTACTGGCCCGCACTTTGGAGGACAACGATGGGAATGATACCCTCATCCTGGGTGACGGTATAAACCTCAGAGCGGCTGCGGCTGTGGCTGCGGCTGTAGGACAACAAGCTGGAGAGGGGCTGGAAGGGAAGACGCTGATCCCGCCAGGGAATGGTGGGCCGTCCCTGCTCATCAGGCTGCACGGCGTCGACGGGAACATCCAGCATCTCCTCCACGCCGTCGAGGGGGAAGGCAATCAGGGCCTTGTCGCTGACACACACCATCGCCTTGGAAATGCTCAGAGTGAGCGGCAGGCAGATGGTGAAGGTGGTGCCCCTGCCGCGCACAGAATCCACCTGAATGCTGCCGCGCAGTGCAGTGATGTTGCGCCGCACCACATCCAAGCCAACCCCTCGCCCAGCCAGATCGTCTACCTCGCTAGCCTCGCGGCTGCTGAAGCCGGGGTGGAAGAGAACCCCAAATACCTCGTCTTCGGTTGCTTCCTCTGACAGCAGCCCCAACCTTTGCGCCTTGGCCTTGACCTTCTCCACCGGGATCCCCGCCCCGTCGTCGGAGACGACAATGATGGCTTGGTTGCCCTGGTAGAAAGCCTTGACGGTGATCTTGCCCTCAGGGGGCTTGCCCAAGCGGCGCCGCTCTTCCGGCGGCTCGATCCCGTGCACCAGGGCGTTGTTCACCAGGTGGGTTAGCGGGTCGGAGAGCTCTTCCAGAATGGCCTTGTCGATAAGGGTGTCCCGGCCTTCCACCACCAGGCTGGCCTGCTTACCGGTTTTGAGGGAGAGGTCGCGAACAGCTCGGGGCAAGCGGTCGGCAATTTGCGCAAAAGGCACCATGCGCGCTCGGTTCAGGCCCTCTTGCAGTTGGGCGGTGACCTGCCGGAACTGGCGGGCAATCTGCTCCGCCTCATTCACGGCAAACTCAATGTCGGAGGAAGACTCACGCACCCGCACAATGAGCTCGATAATCTCCTGGGCCAGGGCGTGGAAGGCCGTAAACTGGTCCATCTCCAGCTTGTCAAACTCCTGGCCTGTGGAGTGACCGACTCTGGCGCGGCTGGATCCCTCGCCGTTGCGACTGGAGCCCACTGCTGCCGTGCTCCTGCGGCCAGAAAACAGCGCTGCTTCCAGCAGGGAGCGGTCGTACTGATCCCGCATGCGCTGGCTCAGCTCCCCAAGCTGCTGGACACGGCTCAATAGGCCATCGAGAAATTGGCGCAGGCGAGTTTGGTTTTGCTCTATACTGTTGCGAATGACAACCAGCTCTCCCACCAAGTTGTTGATGAAGTCCAGGTGACGCACCTCCACCCGCATTACAGAGCTACCTAGGGCAGCCCGCCGGCTGGCCGGTGTTGCTGGCGTAGCGGGTACTGCTGGGGTGGCTGCTGGAGCAGTAACAGCAGGGGGAGGAGGCGCAGCAGGAGCCTGGGGAGCGACCTCGAGGTCGCCTAGAAGCAATTCCAGTTGGGCTGCGAAGTCGCTGGCGGCTTCTGCAGGGGGAGCAGTAGCCTCTTCCAGCTTAGGAGTCACTGCTGGTTCAGCAGCATTCAAGAGAGTAGCCAGATCGTCCAGGCTGGGGCTCGAGGAGCCTTCTAATTCTAAAGCTTCTTCTGCCGGGGTCTGCATCTTGCCCTCAGCCACAGTTGCGCCCGGGGCAGCCAAGGGCTCATCCTCGGCAAACAGGCTTTCCAGTTGCCTGGCCAGGTCTTCCTCTGCTGACTGCAGAGCCCTACCCTCCTCTGCTACCTCTGGCGGAACTTCTGCAGCTAAGTTGCTTGCTGGCGAGGCTTCTAGGTCACCCAGGGAGGCTCCTTCCTGCGTGTCTGCCGCTGCGGCAAAGAACCGGCTCAGCTCCTCCAGATCGATCTGGCTGTCGCCATCGGTATCCACAGCCGATGAAGGTTCGCCAGCCCCCCTGCCCAGCTCTTCGGCCTCGGCCTCCTCGGCAAACAACGCCTCGAGACGGTTGAGAGAATCCTCCGAGAAAGAGGCAGCAGCTGCTGCAGAGGGCTCCTCTTCTGGGGCTGGAAACATCTGCTCCAGGAGCGCCCACTCTTCCTGGTTTTCTGGGGCCTCCACCGTCTCACTAGCCAAGAGCTCAGCCAGGCTCAGCTCAGCCCTGAAGCCCTGGGCTGCCGCAACCTCTGGCTCCTCGAGGCCTTCGGACTGCTCAGCTGCTTCCGACCAGACTGGCTCTGCTGCCCCAAGAAGATCCTCTAGGCTCTCCTCGGCAGGGGATCCCTCCTCGCCCTCTGCCCAAAGCTCCACCCTGGGAGTTGACTCCAAGTCAGGCAAGGGAGAACTCTCAACAGCCACCTCCCCCAGCTCAAACGGGGTCTCCACTCCGCCACTTGCAGCCGCAAAGTCGAGGCTCGCTGTAGGCCTTTCCGCAGGTGCTTGGGCCGTCAACTCCTCTTCGGTGACGTTCCAGAGAGCTTGACCTGTGTCCTCAGCCTCTGTCTGCTCAGCAGCGCCAGCCTCCGCTGTTGCTTCGCCCACCACTTCCGCAAACAGCGCTGCCAGATCCGCTTCCGCTCTCCTCTCTTCTGGGATGAGCTCCTCGAACGCTGCTGAGGAGAGTTCAGAGGCAGGAGGGATCAGCTCTGGTGGAAGTTCTTCGATATCGGATAGCTGTTCTGCGTTGGCAAACAGCTCCTCGAAGGCCAAGGAGACCTCTTCCTCTAGACTCAAGGGAGTGGCGTCGAAGTCACCTCCACCCACGGCCCAGTCGGCTTGTGGCACCCCCTTCTCCTGAAGCCAGTTCATCTCTGCGGAGCCAGCAAGGCCTTCTTGGGCAAGGTCGGCGGCCGCTTGCCCGTCTTCCTCTATCCCCTTCTCGGCAGGCATCTCCGGCCGGCCTAGCTCTGGGTGTTCTGTTTCTTGGCTTTCGGCTTCTAGGGCTTCCTCTAACCCAGATTCTTGGCTTAGAGCCGGAGCAGAGAGGACGGCCTCGGGTTCGGCAGAGGACAGTTCTGACTCAGCCTCCTCAGCAACTGTCGGCACGCGGCGGAAGGCCAACAACTCTGCAGAGGGCTGGATGCTCTGGGCTGATCCGCTAGCCAGAGCCTGGTGGCCCTGCTTGAGATCTCGCAACACTGGCAGAGCCACCTGCCGTAAATCTTGGGCAGGATCTGCCAAAATCTCCCCAACCAGGCGCGCTAGGGCTGTCCAGCCGCCCAGATCCACACCCTCGGCCTGCCCCACCTCCTGCAGGGATTGGGCGATGCTCTGCAAGGCGGGCCGCGTAGCGGGGTCGTCGGGCCGTTTGAAAAGCTCCAGCATCTGGCGCAGTAGGGCCGGGATCCGCTGCTGGATCACCACGTCCAAGGGATCAGGGGGTGCAGCCGGCGCTGCCGGGCGGGCCAGCTGCTGCAATTCTGCCGAGGCACTCACCTCCTCAGCCCTGCCTGCCAAGATCAACTGCTGCCCTTGCTTGAAGTCCCGCAGGGCAATCAACGCCAGCGTTCGCAGATCGGCATTGGGGTTGCCCAGCGCTTGCTCGAAAGTTTCTGTGAGCTGTTGCCAGCCTTTCAAGTGATGAGTTTGCCCGATTTGCTTGAGGACGGCATTTGCCTCCCGCAACTGCTCGCGCACGCCCGGCTGATCCCCTTGCTTGAACAGCTCCAACATCTGCCGCAACTGCTGCGGCACCACTTCCACCATCTCCTGCTGAAGGCTGCGAGCTGCCGACGGCGGGGCAACAGCCGGAGCGGGAATGGAGGGGGGGCCTTCGCCCAGAAGACTGCGAATGTGCTTTTCGGCCTCCTGAAAAACTGGCTCCAATCCTGCCAAAGTGGAAGCGCTGAACTCCTGGGTGAGGCCTTGGGGGCTCTGCAGCTCGTCCAAGAGCGCCGTCAGACCATCAAAGACCTGCAGCAGCAGTGTTTCCAGGTGCTGATCCACTGGCACCTCGCCCGGACGAGAGCGAAAGATGTTAAAGAAGTCTTCTAGGCGGTGGGCTGTTCGCTGAATGCTGGTAAGGCCCAGCATGGCTGCTCCCCCCTTGATGGAGTGAGCAGCTCGGAATAGCTCATTGATTTGCTCAGGGTCGCCGACCGTGTCCCGCAAGCTGAGGAGCCCTTGCTCGATAGTGGCCAAGTGGTCGCGGGCCTCTTCGATGAAATAGTTGAGAATCCGCTTTTGTGCTTCTTCATTCATGGCAGGAGGCTCCTCCTACGGCCCACAGTTTTAGTAGTAACAAATTGGACACAGGAAAACTTGCCTCTGCGCTGATTGGCAGGGGGCTCCCAAGGAGACTCGGGATCCTTACTCCCTAGAGTGCCCGCGAACCAGGCAAATTTGCTCATTCATCTCCCACTCGGAAGCGACCCACGGAAGCTTGAAGCTCACGGGCAATGCCCACCAACTGCTGCAGCGAAGCAGCCACTTTCTGCGCCTCTTCGGATGTCTCGTTGGCTGTCAGCGCCACTGATTGCATGAGGTGGGCCACAGCGCGAGAGGTCTCTGTTTGTTGTACGGTAGCCTGAGAAATGGCCCGCACCAACCTATCAATCTGGTGGCTGACCTCGATGATCTCGTCCAGACTGTTTTTGGCCTGCTCAGCCCGCCTTGTTCCCTCGATCACCACCTGGGTTCCCTCTTCCATGGCTGTCATGACGTTGCTGGTCTCCGACTGGATCTGCAGCACAATCTGCTCGATCTCTTTCGAAGCTTTGGCGGCTCGGTCAGCCAGTTGTCGCACCTCATCGGCCACAATGGCAAAGCCCCGCCCCGCCTCGCCGGCCCGCGCGGCCTCGATACTGGCGTTGAGGGCAAGCAGGTTGGTGCGCGAGGCAATTTGTGAGATCAAAGCCACAATCTTGGAGATCTCCTGGGAGGATTCTGCCAAGCGTTTCACCTTGCGGGTCGCCTCTGCTGCCACTTCCCGAATCTCCAGGATGCTGGCCACCGTGCGATCCACGGCTTCTCCGCCTCGGGCAGCTGCTTCTGTAGCCTGGGCAGCGACATTGGCTGCCTCGCGAGCATTGCCAGCCACCTCCTGAATGGAGTCTGTCATCTCCTGAATGGAGTTGAGGGAGTTGGAAATCTCCTCCGCCTGGCGCAGGGCGTCGGCAGAAAGGTTGCGGGCAAAGTCCTCGCTCTGTAAAGCTGCATCGTTCACAGCGGCTGCGGCCCGCTTCACCTGAATCACGATGTCCCGCAGGCTGCTAATGGTCAGGTTGAAAGAGTCAGCAACAGCTCCGAGCACGTCAGCGGTAACCTCCGCCCGCACCGTCAAGTCCCCGCGGGCTGCCCCCTCCACATCGTCCAGGAGGCGGATCACTTGGCGTTGCAAGTCTTCCTTAGCCTGCCCCTGTTCAGCAGCCCGCTGGCTGAGGTCAGCAAAATGGGCCTCCAGGGCAGCAGCCATCCGGTTGAAGCTGTCGGCCAAGCGCCCCAGCTCGTCATCTCCTCTCGCCTCTGCCCGCACGGAATAATTCCCCTGGGCCAGGGCGGCAAAGTGTCCGGCCAGCTCTTGGGTAGTGGCGCGAATGCGCTGGGCATGGCGGGAGGCAAGGACAGCCCCAACTCCTGTGCCAATGACCCCCCCGCCAACTACGCCGGCCAGCAGGCGGGCTCCACCGTTGGCTGGGATCCCTAGGCCAATGGCCAAGCCGGCAGCCAAACTGACCACCCCTTGCATCAGCGCCAGGGTCAGCTGATTGGCTGTCAGTCGGCTAGGCAGTTCCCCTCTAGGTATGCTGGGGAGAGGAACGGAGAGAGTCGGCAAGCTTTGTAGCGTTCTAGCCGTTTCTCCTGTCTTGCCCTCATCGGCGCCGAGGGCCGCCGGCTCGCCCCTGCCTGTGCCGGCCAGTTCGCGATCCAAGCTGTCCAACTCGTCAGGCTCAAAGAGCACCGTAGAGCCAGCGCTGGCTGTATCTTCGTCGGGGGCAGGGATCGGCTCGCTCATGGGGGCGGCCAATTCCGTCGGCAAGCTTTCTTCTAGGGATCCCCCTTCCTCAAAAGTGGGTAGAGAAAAGCCCATCTCCTCGGGAAAATCGGCACCGCTAGCCAATTGAGTAACAGCATCGCTTTCCAGATCTTGCGGCTGTTGCTCAAACTCGTTGAGGAAGGCAAAGTCGTCCTCGAGCATCGGCTCTGCCTGAGGTTGCTTCACACCCCCTCCCGTTGTTCGAGGAGTCGTGGGCAGGGGCTGAGAGGAGCCCAACAGGGCTGCTGGCTCCATTGAGAGTCTCGTCTCGAAAGGTTCGGCAAATTCTCCAAAGCTGTTGCTCTCCGCAGCAAGGGGATCGGCCCCAGCTTCTCTCCTCTCCTCAAACGCAAACTGGGAAAAAGGATCCGACTCCTCCAGTTGAGCAGCAAACCCCTCCCGAGGCTGAAGCTCGTCCTCCTGCGGTAAAGGGGGAGCCTCTGCTAGCTCCGGCGCCACCTGCAACAGCTCCTCCAGGCCCCTACGGGCTGCTTCCAGATCCTCAGGATCGCTAGCTGTTTTGAGGATGGTATCGTAGGTATGGCGGGCTTCCCGCAGTTGCCCCGCTTGCTTCTGGGCCGAAGCCAGCAACAGCTTGACCGCCGTATCCTGAGGTTGAGCAGCGGCCACCTGGCTGAACAGCCGCACCGCCTCGGCGTAGTCCCCCCGCCAAAAGGCAACCATTCCCTCAGTGAAGTCTCTCTGATTGTTTGCGCTGGAAACCATGGCTCCTCCCTTCCCTGCTTGGCTACCTCTGGGACTGCTTTAGCCTCAATGCACAGAACTCACCCCACACCAACCCCTCAAAGTCGCTAGGTCGCCATAAAGCTGTAGTACCTGGTCATGGACTGCTTTTCCCCTCCAACCCTGAAGCTTTGGGGGCAAGAGCTAGTGCAACACATCCCCAGCAAGCTTGGGGCAAATCTCTTGGGAATAGGCTCCAAGCTGTTTCCCCTGTCTAGGGAGCAATCTCGATAAGAACTATACATCCTCCTTTTCCTGGCGAACTTATAGGCGGCTCCTCATCAGCCCCAACGATTAGATTTCAGGATGGCCGACGGATCCAGGAACGGCAAGTGAGCCCCTGTCTCTGGCATCACCCATTCTCCGCGCAAGAAGGGAGCTAGCGACTCAGGAGCCTTCTGAACAGGTTGCAGCGATTCCGTCTTGAGCCACTCCATGCCCCCAATGGAGTCCACAGCCAATCCCATCAGCAAATCCTGTTGATCCATCACAGCCACCACAGGCAGCTCGGCACGCTCAAGATTGAGGGGGGGACTGATCCCCAAGAATTGCCCCAGGTCTGCAACCCAGATCACTTCACCCCGCAAGTTGAGTGTGCCCAGCAAAACCGGTACCACATTGGGCATGGGGGTAATCTTCTCAGGGCCAATGCTCATCACTTCCACAATTGATACTGCCGGCAATGCAAATTCTTCGCCGGTAGCAACCTTGAATTTCAGGAATAGCTCACCTTCAGGAGCCTCAATTTCTCTCAATTCCTGGGTTTCGTCCCCCATCAACAAGTCCAGATCCCCCACCATGATGCTCCCCCCTGTGGATGGTCCTGTGGAGAGGTGGCCACCGCTCCCTTGCCCGGGTCTAGAGCCCCCCCCTGGGCTCTGCCGGAAGGCATAGAAGCGGGCTAGCCCCTTAGTAATCGCTTAATCGTACCCACCAGTTCCTGGGGCTGAAAAGGCTTGACGACATAGGCATCTGCTCCCTGGCGCAGCCCCCAGTAGCGGTCGGCTTCCTCACCCTTGGAAGAGCACATGACAATTGGAGTGTTCTGAGTAAGCGGGTCAGCTTTGAGAAGACGGCACACCTCGTAGCCGTTCATGCGGGGCAGGACGATGTCCAGCACAATCAGGTCGGGTTTGTTCTGCTTTACCGCCTCTACAGCTTCCACTCCATCTTCCACGGTCATGACCTCGAAGCCGTTTTCCTGCAGCAGCTTACTGATCATCTCCCGCTGGGATTGGCTATCTTCTACCACCAAAATGCGACTCATTTTTGGCCGGTCTCCTTGATCTCTATTAACCTAATTGGTGGAGCAAAGACTCCGCAGACATGTCGGGTGCTTTCATTTCCTTTCACCGGAGCACTTCGTAGCCGTTCCTGCGTGGCCTCCAGGTAGGTAACTGGTTATCCACTATCACTTTGACCATCGCCTGCACCCCCCAGCCATTGGCCTGCTGCGACTGAAGCCTATTGCTCAGCTCTGGGGCTGTGGGCCATTCGATGCGGCATTCCTCCGTCCGGTACTCCCTCTCCCGTTTGATCCTATTCGCCGCCCTGTTTGGGAGGTGGGCCCACGTAGGATTCGACGACGGTCAACAACTCCTTCTCAGAAAAGGGCTTGCCCAGAAACTCGTTGGCCCCCGCCATGCGGGCTTTAATTCGGTCAGAAAAACTATCCTTGCCGGTGAGCATCACGATGGGGGTTTCATGGAACTGGCTGGATTTGCGCAACATGGCGCACAGCTCATACCCATCCAGCTTGGGCATGGCCACATCGCAGAGAATCATGTCCGGGTTGAGGAGAAACACCTGTCCCAGAGCTTTGAGGGGGTTGCCAATGGTGGTAACCTGGTAGCCCTCGTTTTGCAGGATGAACTCCACGGTTTTTTGGATGGCCATGGAATCGTCGATGCAGAGGATGTGAGCAGGCTTGTCGCTAGGTTTGAGGGGTCTACTAGGCTTAGGACCAGCAAGGGGGACAGGCTCGGACAGGTGGATTGCCCCCTGCTGCACATAGGGATAGAAGGCTTTGGCCACTAGCAGGATGTCTCGGCCCAGGTAGCGGGCCATCTGGCGAATGCTGGTTTTGCCGTCCGACCACTCACTCAGAGCTTTGAAGACGGCGGCTGGCAGGGTTTGCTGGAGGGGCAGGGGGTTGACGATGGTGGGGGCTTGGTTGGGAGTCTGGATATAGGGATGCAGCTTCTTCCACTCCTGCACTTGGGTCACCATCTCAGTGAGCAGGGAAGTGACCGGGAAGGTGGTCAGTTGGGGGGCCAGAGGAGGGCCAGCCTCGAAAATAAAGGAGCCGTGGTGAAGGCTGAGCAGATCAAAGAGGACTTCCCGCACCATGCCCAGAAGGATTTGCTTACCTTGGTTGGGGTTGAGCTTGTGGTTTTCCAGCAAAGACCAGAGGCGGCTGTACTCGGGGATGTTCACCGCTGCTTTGGGTGGCATCTGAATTTCGTCTAAGGCAGCTTCGAGCTGGAAGCGGCGCAGGTAGTCCCTGAGACGAGCAACGTTGCCTTCGCCTTCAGAGGCATAGATGATTCGCCCATTGAGGAAGAAGATAAACCAGTAGAGGGAAGGGTTTGCCTCCACGACAAGTTCGCCGGTGCGCTGGCCCAACTCGATCAGCTGGAGAATGCTGCGGATATCGATCTCTTGGAGTCTTCCCTGCATGGGATCCCTCCCTGCAGTCAGCAAGATACGACCATTATGGCGCTAGTCTCCAACGGCTGCCTGTAGGACTATCTTGGAAATGGAGTTAAAGTTTTAAGAAGCTGAGTCTAAGGTTAGAGCCGAGCGCCTACATCCCCGTTGGGCTCCGAATCCCCTAGTTCCTGCAAGACGTATGCTGCCGATATTCGCTGCCTGGGTGCTAGGTCCGCTGTTGGCAACCTACACCGTGCTGTTTGTGCTGCGCATTTTCCTGTCCTGGTATCCGCAACTGGATACTTCCCGCCTTCCCTATTCCCTGGTGGTCGGCCTAACAGAGTTTCTGTTGCGCCCGACACGCCGCCTGATCCCGCCTCTGGGGGGTGTAGACATGGCGCCTGTGGTTTGGGTGGGCCTAGTAACCCTGTTGCGGGAGCTGTTGCTGGGGCAGCAGGGTCTGCTAACGATGGCCCTACACCCGTCTTTCTAGGGCTTTTGTAGGAGAGGGAGCCGCTGCTGGAAGGGTTGTTGGACATTGGCTCCTTCTCGCCTCTCCTCCTGAGCCTGTTTCAGGTGCCGAATTAGCTCTGGCACCACCTGGTAGAGATCCCCCACAATGCCGTAGTGGGCGAATTTGAAGATGGGGGCGGAGCTGTCCTTGTTGATGGCGATGATAAGCTGGGACTTGTCCATGCCGACTCGGTGCTGGATGGCTCCCGAAATGCCACAGGCAATGTAGAGCTGAGGACGGACAGTTTTCCCCGTTTGGCCTACCTGGTGGGCATAGGGGATCCAGCCGGCATCGACAGCCTTGCGAGAAGAGCCAACGGCGCTGTTGGGGAAACAGGCGGCTAGCTCCCTCATCAGCTCAAAGCCTTCCGCGCATCCCAGGCCGTAGCCGCCTGCAACGATGACTTTGGCGCGGCTGAGATCCACTGCCTGGGAAAGGTTGCGCACCGTTTCCACAATGTGCAACTTTAGATCCTCCGGCTTCAGGTTAACCGGCACCGGGATCACCTCCCCCTGGCGAGATCCGTCCCACGGCAGGGGCAGCATCACCCCAGGGCGCACCGTGGCCATTTGCGGATTCTTCCAAGGTCCAAGAATGCGGGCTTTGAGCGATTCGCCAAAGCTGGGCCGAATAGCGTACAGGCAGGCGGGGAAGAAGCCAGCCTTGCTGGGATCTCTGCTGTTGGTGTACTCAAAGGGGCCGATGTCCAGCTCGGTGCAATCGGCGGTCAAGCCCGTTTCCAGGTGGGCTGCCAAGCGGGGGGCCAAGTCGCGGCCAGTGGTGGTGGCGCCAAATAGCAAGATGTGGGGCGGCTGAGGCCAGCTTTTGATGAGATCCACGATGACGCGGCGGTAAGGCAGAGTGCGGTATTGAGCCAGCTCTGGGTGATCGGCAATGAAGACTTGATCCGCCCCGTGGCCGATGAGGAGGGGGGGCAAGTGGGCGATGTTGTGCCCAAGGACAAGGGCACTCAGGATCCCTCCTAGCTTGTCCGCTAGCCGTCGCCCTGCTCCTAACAACTCCAGAGCGATGGGCTGTAGCTCCCCGTCTACTTGCTCGGCAAAGACCACTACCCGCTTGCTATCCATAAGTTGGGACTCCTCTTGGGGTGGGGAAGCTAAGAGGTCAGGGTGTAGCGGAACAAGTCAACGGCTTGGGTGAGTTGTTGCACCAGTTGGGGCAGCGGCTGCCCCTGAAAAACTTGACACCGGCCGCCCATCTCCCCAACTTTTTCGGTAGCGGCCACAATGGTCGGGGATCCCTTGAGGCCACAGCGGTCTGGATCGGCTCCTATGTCGTCTAGGCTAAGAATCTGGATGACCTCAGCCCGTGCTGCCTCGTCCCGCATGAGCCGCTGCACCCGCTGCATGCCGCGCAGGGTAGGGTAGGCCAAGCGTCGCGCTGTGTTAGCCACTGTAACCAGAACCGGCAAGGGCACCCTTACTGTCTGGGATCCTCCTTCGATAGCCCGCCGCGCCACCAAGATCCCCTCTTGGATCTCAAAGGCCTCGCAATAGGTAACCTGAGGGATCCCCAGCCGCTCCGCCAACTGGGGCCCCACTTGGGCTGTATCGCCGTCGGTGGTCTGGAGCCCGCAGAAGAGGATATCCGGCTGGCCCGCATAGCGAACTGTCTGGGCCAAGGTGTAGGCAGTGGCCAAGGTATCGGAAGCAGCGAGGCGGCGATCGGTTATCAGAATGCCCCGATCCACGCCGTGGGCAATGGCCTCGTAAAGTACCTCGATGGCTGGCGGTGGCCCCATGGTGATTGCCGTCACCCTGGCCCCGTGCTGGCGTTTGGTTTGGAGAGCCGCTTCCAGGGCATAGCGATCAAAGGGGTTTAACATCCGCTTGGCCTTGGCCCGGTCGATGGTGCCATCGCTGTTGACGCCCGTTTTGCTATTAGGATCGGGCACTTGCTTAATCAAAACAAAGGTCTCCAAGGGCGCTTGTCCCCTACTGATCTCCTCCAAGGTAGAAGGGATTTCCTGTCCCACAAAACTTATTCAGCTTTTTTTTGGGATCACTACCAGCTTTAGTCAGCCGTTACTTGTTGTTACCGTTTATCTGTTGCTAGCAGCCTTTTGGCGAGCCCAATCGGCAAGCTTACTAGACCTTGCCAAGCCGATGGAGTTAGCCTGCTTAATTTCACTGGAAGACAAAGTTTCTTGTCTACAGGTAAAGTGCCGGTGGTTACAGTCAGCATTAAGTAGCAACAGACTTCACGCCGTAACTTTGGCGGTGGCTGAGGTGAAGGCCCCTGAACGCCTCTTGCGCAGCGCAGGGCAATCAAAAGGTGTAGCCGCAACTGCTTCGCGGCAAGCAGACTGCTCTCATCCGTTGGAAATTGCCATCCTCGAGACACTAGGATTTTGGTCTTCACTCCCTAGAACCAGGCCGGCTGGAGCAGAGAGGAGGCAGTTGTGTCAAAATCAAGAGACGCGCTGGTGCCCAGTTGAGCTTTCGCAGAGTTGTCTTGGTACCCTCAGCCATGGTCACCCAGTCCCTATCCACCTCCCTGATTCGCTTTCTCACCGCTGCCGTAGCCGAAAGCATTCAACGGGCAGCCGCAGCAGGGCAACTGGGATCCTTGACTCCCGAGCGGGCAGCCGGCGTGGTGCCAGTTGTTCAGATCCCCAGCGATCCTCGCTATGGCGATTACGCCTGTCCCACTCCCTTGGGAATGGCCAAGCTCTGCCGCCTAGCGCCGGCTCAGATCGCTCAAACTCTGCGAAAACACCTGGATTTGCCGGATATTGAAACTGAGGTGGCAGGAGGAGGGTACCTCAACTTTCGGCTTGGGGATCCCTTTTTGGCCAGGCGACTGCAAGAGTTGTTGAGGTTGGGGGACGACTTTGGCAAAACCGCCAGTCCTCATCCCGAGCGCATTTTGCTGGAATATGTTTCTGCCAACCCAACAGGGCCGCTGCACGTAGGGCATGGCCGCTGGGCGGCGGTTGGCTCCACCCTGGCTAACCTGCTGCGCTGGACAGGCCACCAAGTGGAGCGGGAGTTCTACATTAACGATGCCGGCAATCAGATGCGGCTCTTAGGTCAGTCTCTAGAGGTGCGGGTGCGGCAACTCCAGGGCGAAGAAGTGGCTCTGCCAGAGGACGGCTATCACGGCAGTTACTTGATCGATATTGCTCGGCGGCTGCTGGAGCAAGTGCAGGCTGGGATCCGCCCTCTGCCAGCCAGCCTAGAGGAATACATAGAGTTTGCTTATGAGGAAATCCTGGCCTGGCAAAAGCAGACCCTACAGCAGTTGCGCACCGAGTTCGATCACTGGTTTAGCGAGCGCCGCTTGCATACGCCAGATCCCCAGACGGGCCTGAGCGCTATCCAGCAGGCTTTGCAAGAGCTGCAAGAGCGCGGTTTTCTCTATAGGGCTAGAGCGCCGCGAGGCGAGGATCCCAAGCTAGGGGCCGAGGAGGCCGTTTACTTCAAAACCCAAGAATTTGGCGACGACAAGGATCGGGTGGTGCAGAAGGCTGATGGCTCGTTTACCTACCTAGCGGCTGATATCGCTTACCACCGCGACAAAGTCCGGCGGGGCTACCAGCGGCTGATCAACATCCTTGGCTCGGATCACCATGGCTATATTGGTCGCCTGAGGGCAGCGGTGGCGGCCTTCAACCCAGAGGTGAAGCTGGAAATCCTGATTGGCCAATTTGTCAAGTTGTTTAAAGCTGACCCGGAAACTGGAGAGAAGGTCGAAGTGCGCATGTCCAAGCGCACTGGCAATTTTGTTTCGCTAAACGATCTCATCGAAGATCCAGAAATTGGCGTGGGGGTCGACGCAGCGCGCTGGTTTTTGCTCAGCAGCAGCATGGACAGTCCCATCAACTTTGATTTGGATTTAGCTGTCAAGCAAACTTTCGATAACCCAGTGGTCTATGTCCACTACAGCCACGCCCGCTGCTGTACCCTGTTGCGGCGGTTACAGGAGGAAGAAAAAGTGAAACTAACTGACGAAGTTGCCCTGACGGAGCAACGAAGACTGCCCTACAGAGAACCCGAAGAGCGAGCCTTGCTGTTGCGCCTGTTGGCTCTGCCGGATGAGCTGATTGCCGCTGCCGAGGAGCGCGCCCCGCATAAAATCATCCGCTATGCAGAAGCCGTTGCTGCCGATTTCAACAAGTTTTACGACAACTGCCGCATTTTACCTCTCTTGAAAGAGGATCCCCTCTTGGCGCAAGCCCGCATTCAACTAGTGCAAGCTACGCGGCAGGTCTTGTTTAACGTGCTCACTGGCATCCTCGGCCTA
Source organism: Synechococcus sp. F70.1 (assembly GCF_047502745.1). Taxonomy (NCBI): domain Bacteria; kingdom Bacillati; phylum Cyanobacteriota; class Cyanophyceae; order Synechococcales; family Synechococcaceae; genus Synechococcus; species Synechococcus sp. F70.1. The sequence continues at coordinate 86,476 of NZ_JANSJL010000078.1, read as the reverse complement.
AGTGCCCCCGAGTCCATGTAAAGCTTGACCGAGTTCCTATCCAAGGTTCGAGCAGTAAAAAAGGGATCCCACTTATAGGGATCCCTGAGTTGCTTTAGCTAGGCAGTTAGCCCGACAAGGAAGCCGTCGAGGCGATGAGGAAGGCCGCGTAGGTCAGCACGTACCCCACTGTGAAGTGAGCTAGACCCACCAAGCGCCCTTGCACAATCGACAGGGCCACTGGCTTATCCTTCCAGCGGATCAAGTTAGCCAAGGGAGTGCGCTCATGCGCCCACACCAAGGTCTCGATCAGCTCTTGCCAGTAGCCGCGCCAGGAGATGAGGAACATGAACCCCGTGGCCCACACCAGGTGGCCGAACAGGAACATCCAGGCCCAAACCGACAGGTTGTTCATCCCGTAGGGGTTGTAGCCGTTGATCAACTGAGCGGAGTTGGCCCAGAGGTAGTCCCGCAGCCAGCCCATGAGGTAGGTGGAGTTCTCGTTGAACTGGGCGGTGTTGCCGCTCCAGATCCCCAGGTGCTTCCAGTGCCAGTAGAAGGTGACCCAGCCAATGGTGTTCAGCATCCAGAACATGGCCAGGTAGAAAGCATCCCAGGCCGAGATGTCGCAGGTGCCGCCCCGGCCCGGCCCGTCGCAGGGGAAGCTGTAGCCGAAGTCTTTCTTGTCCGGCATCAGCTTAGAGCCGCGGGCATCCAGCGCCCCCTTGACCAGGATCAATGTGGTGGTGTGCAGGCCCAGAGCAATGGCGTGGTGCACCAGGAAGTCCCCAGGGCCAATGGGCAGGAAGAGGAACCCATTGGGGTCGTTAATGGCTTGCAGCCAGCCTGGCAGCCACACGTTGCCGTGGTTGGGCCAAGCAGTGGAGGCAATGCTGTTGGGATCCGACAACAGCACGTTCATGCCATAGAGCATCTTGCCGTGGGAGGCCTGGATGAACTGGGCAAACACCGGCTCGATCAGGATCTGCTTCTCCGGCGTGCCGAAGGCCTGCATGACGTCGTTGTGGACGTACAGCCCCAGCGTGTGGAAGCCCAAGAACAGCGACACCCAGCTCAGGTGGGAGATGATCGCCTCCTTGTGATCCAGCACCCGCGCCAGCACGTTGTTCTTGTTGGCCTCGGGATCGTAGTCCCGCACCAGGAAGATGGCTCCGTGAGCAAAAGCTCCTACCATCAAGAAGCCAGCAATGTACTGGTGATGGGTGTAGAGAGCCGCCTCCGTGGTGTGATCCATGGACATGAACACGTAGGGGTTGAGGGCGTACATATGCTGGGCCACCAGCGAGGTCACCACCCCCAAGCAGGCCAGAGCCAGTGCCAATTGGAAGTGCAGGGAGTTGTTGACCGTGTCGTAGAGGCCCTTGTGCCCTTCGCCCAGTAGGCCCCCAAAGGGAGTGTTCTTGGGTGGGTTATGGGCGCCCAGGATCTCGCGGATGCTGTGGCCGATGCCCCAGTTGGTTCGATACATGTGGCCAGCCACAATGAAGAGCACGGCAATGGCCAGGTGGTGGTGGGCCATGTCCGTCAACCACAGAGACTGGGTGTTGGGGTTGAAGCCGCCCAAGAAGGTAAGGATGGCCGTGCCCGCCCCTTCTGCGGTGCCCCAGACGTGGTTGGCCGTGTCTGGGTTCTGGGCGTACACCCCCCAGTTGAGGGTGAAGAACGGCTTCAGGCCCGCTGGGTGGGGCAGGGTGGTGAGGAAGTTGTCCCAACCTACGTGCTGACCGCGGGACTCGGGGATGGCCACATGGATCAGGTGGCCCGCCCAAGCCAAGGAGCTGACGCCAAACAGGCCGGCCAGGTGGTGGTTGAGACGGGCTTCGGCGTTCTTAAACCAGCTCAGGCTGGGGCGGAAGCGAGGCTGTAGGTGCAGCCAGCCAGCAAACAGGAACACCGCTGCTAGTAGCAGTAGGCCAATGGCGCCGGCGTAGAGATCGCCGTTGGTGCGTAGGCCAATGGTGTTGAACCAGTAATAGAGGCCAGAGTAGGCAGCATTCACAGGGCCACCGCCACCAGGTTGGGTGAAGGCCTCCACTGCCGCCTTGCCAAAGTGGGGATCCCAAATGGCGTGGGCAATAGGCGTGACGCCGGTGGGGTTGGCCACCCATTGCTCATAGTTGCCCTGCCAGGCGATGTGGAAGACGTTGCCAGAGGCCCACAGGAAGATGATCGCCAGATGGCCGAAGTGGGTGGCAAACAGCTTTTGGTAGAGCCGCTCCTCTGTCATGCCATCGTGGGTCTCGAAGTCGTGGGCGGTGGCAATGCCATACCACAGACGTCGAGTAGTGGGATCGCTAGCCAGGTCTTGGCTGAATTGGGGAAAACGAGTTGCAGTGGTCATGATTGTCTCTTCCTCCTTGCCTTAGCCGAGTGCGGCAAACCGTGCCAGGAAGAACGCCCAAGTGGTCACGATTCCGCCCAGCAGGTAGTGGGCCACACCGACCGCCCGTCCCTGGATGATGCTGAGGGCGCGAGGTTGAATGGCCGGAGCAACTTTCAGTTTGTTATGGGCCCAGACGATGGACTCGATCAGCTCCTGCCAGTAGCCGCGACCGCTGAACAGGAACATTAAGCTGAAGGCCCAGACGAAGTGGGCGCCCAAGAAGAGCAGTCCATAGGCCGACAGCGCCGAGCCATAGGAGTTGATCACCTGCACCGATTGGGCCCACAGGAAGTCCCGCAACCAGCCGTTGATGTTGATAGCGCTGGCTGCAAAGTTGCCTCCGGTGAGGTGCTCAATCGTGCCGTCCGGGTTGACGGTGCCCCAGATGTCGCTCTGCATCTTCCAACTGAAGTGGAAGATCACGATCGAGATGCAGTTGTACATCCAGAACAGCCCCAGGAACACGTGATCCCAAGCGGAGACTTGGCAAGTGCCGCCGCGGCCCGGGCCATCGCAGGGGAAGCGGAAGCCCAGCTTGGCCTTATCGGGGATCAGGCGAGAAGAGCGAGCAAACAGCACCCCCTTGAGCAGGATCAGCACCGTGATGTGGATGGTCATGGCGTGAATGTGGTGAACCATGAAGTCCGCCGTGCCCAGCACCATCGGCATCATGGACACCTTGCCACCCACAGCCACCACATCACCCCCAAAGATGGGGCTTACCGAAGCGCCCACATAGGGAGCAGTGCTAGCGATGGCCTTGGTGTGCAGCGATTGAATCCACTGGGCAAAAATGGGCTGCAGCTGGATGCCTGTATCCGAGAACATGTCCTGCGGACGGCCCAGGGCCTGCATCGTGTCGTTGTGAACGTAGAAGCCGAAGGCGTGGAAGCCCAGGAATAGGCACACCCAGTTCAGGTGGCTGATGATGGCGTCGCGGTGGCGGATCACCCGATCCAAGACATTGTTGCGGTTCACCGCCGGGTCATAATCGCGAACCATGTAGATGGCCCCGTGGGCAGCGCCGCCAACGATAAACAGGCCCCCTATCCACATGTGGTGGGTAAATAAGGAGATCTGGGTGGCGTAGTCAATGCCCATGTAGGGATAGGGGTTCATGGCGTACATGTGCTGGGCCACGATGATGCTCAGGGATCCCACCATGGCCAGGTTGATGGCCAGTTGGGCGTGCCAAGAGGTGGTTAGCACTTCGTACAGACCCTTGTGGCCCTCGCCCGTGTAGGGGCCCTTGTGGGCTTCCAGGATCTCCTTAATGGAGTGGCCAATGCCCCAGTTGGTGCGGTACATGTGGCCAGCCACGATAAAGAGCACGGCAATGGCCAGGTGGTGGTGGGCCTGATCCGTCAGCCAGAGGGCGCCCGTTTGCGGATCCAGACCACCCTTGAAGGTGAGGAACTCCGCGTACTTGCCCCAGTCCAAGGTAAAGAAAGGCACCACCCCGCTGAAGAAGCCCCAATCCACGCTGGGGAACATCTCCTTCATCAGGGCCGGCTTGAGGATGAATTCATGGGGCAGAGGGATCTGAGCCGCCGGCACGCCGGCATCCAACATCTTGTTGATGGGAATGGCCACGTGGATTTGGTGACCAGCCCAGGCCAGCGCACCTAGCCCCAGCAGGCCCGCCAGGTGGTGGTTGAGCATCGACTCTACGTTTTGGAACCACTCCAGCTTGGGAGCCCGCTTGTGGTAGTGGAACCAGCCAGCAAACAGGCAGAGGGCGGCCATCACCAAGCCGCCAATGGCCGTTACCAGGAGCTGAAACTCATTGGTGATGCCGGCAGCCCGCCAGAGGTGAAAGAGGCCCGACGTGATGCGGATCCCTTCAAAGCCGCCGCCCACATCACCGTTGAGGATCTCCTGGCCAAAAATGGGCCAGACTACCTGGGCGCTGGGCTTGACATTGATGGGATCAGCCAGCCAAGCGGAGTAGTTGGAAAACTGAGCGCCGTGGTAGTACATGCCGCTCAGCCAAACGAAGACCACCGCCAGGTGGCCGAAGTGCGCCGAAAAGATCTTGCGAGAGATGTCTTCTAAGTCGCTGGTGTGACTGTCGAAGTCATGGGCAAGAGCATGCAGGTTCCAGATCCAGGTCGTGGTCTTGGGCCCCCGCGCCAGGCTGCGATCGAAGTGCCCTGGCTTGGCCCATTTCTCAAATGAGGTGGGAACTGGATCGATATCAACCGAAACCTTGACTTTTGGCTCTCGCTCCCTAGGTGTAGTTGTCATCAAGAACTCCTCTCTTGCGACCAGGAACGAAGCACCCCCGCCCTAGCAAAACTGGGGATTCTCCCCTGGGCGGGACTTACCTGGCATTATAGGTCAGCCTCTGTAAACCCCCTGTCGCTTCACAATAATTAAACTCAGGCGCCAGGCATCCCCTCCCACCTGAGGGATTACGGCAGGCTGGGGATCTCTCCTTTGCATAGTTGTGTAACGGACTTTCAGCTCGCGGAAAGAGCTGGCCGGGATGGATCACTCGTTTCAGTGGCTAGCCCAAATAATCGGTCTGGCAGCAGAAGGGCAGTGCCTACCCCAGCGGCGCGAAGTCGAAAATTGCGGGGCAGGGATCCCTCAAGATCCGTTTGCTAAACTGTGAGCAATTTGCTGACAAGCTCTGGCGATGGCCACTTCTGCCTGCACCTTTTTGCATTTGGCCGATGTGCATCTGGGCTGCGACCGCTACGACAGTCCAGAACGGAGCAAAGATTTTTTCTTGGCCTTTCGGGATGTGGTGCGCCGCCATGCCATTCAGAAGCGGGTAGACTTCGTCCTCATTGCTGGCGACCTGTTTGAGCATCGACAAATTCAGCCGGGGGTTCTCAACCAAGCCCAGCTTGTCTTGCGGGAGCTGAAGCAGGCAGGGATCCCGGTTTTGGCCATCGAGGGCAACCACGACAGTCGCCCCTATGGTGTCAAGACCAGTTGGCTGCGCTACTTGGCCGATCATGGAGAGCTCATTTTGCTGGAGCCAGAGGAAGGGGAACAGGGCCTGGAGCTGCACCCCTGGTCAGACGGGCGGGGTAGCTACTTGGATCTCCCCTGTGGAGTGCGGGTCATCGGCTCCCAGTGGTATGGGTCAGCAGCTCCCAAGTCCATTGAGCAGTTGGCGGCAGCTATTCGGCAGTTGCCTCCTGGCCCCGAGCGGGTGGTGTTGATGTTCCACCACGGACTGGAAGGGCAAATTGCCCGCTACCAGGGCGCCTTGCGCTACCGGGATCTCCTGCCTCTACGGGAGGTGGGGGTGGGCTATCTAGCCTTGGGACATATCCACAAAAGCTATGCAGAAGAAGGCTGGATCTTCAATCCAGGATCGCTGGAGGCCACCAGTACTGCTGAATGGGACCTTCCGCGAGGGGCTTATCGCGTCCGCTGGGGAGAGGGACCGCCCCAGGCAGAGCTGGTGCAGGATTACTACCAAAGACCCTGTCAGCGACTCTACCTCGAGGCTAAGGGTCGAGAAACGCCTGCCGAAATTGCTGCAGCAGCCCTTGCCATGGCCAAGGAAGTTGGGCCGCCAGGCGACGGGCCAGAGCCGCTGGTAGAGTTGCGGCTGGTAGGCCAGGTGGGCTTTGCCAAGCACGAGCTGGATAGCCGAGCTCTGCAACGGCAAATTCAGCAGCTTACCGGTGCTCTGGTTGTCCTGTTTCGTTTCGAGGCCAATTCTCTTGAGATTGGCTCGGCCGCTCTTTCCCTTGAAGAAGAGCAAAGGCTCCAAGTTGAAGAGAAAATCTATAGGGATCTGCTGAGCAGTCATGCCCACTACCGGAAGCGCAGCAAGGAGCTGGCGCAGCTGCTTTTGGATCTCAAAGAAAGAGTCTTGGAGGGACAAAGCGAGGCAGAGATATACACCCACCTGAGCAGAGCCTTTGTAGGAGAAGAAGACTGATCATGCGGATCCTCTCGGTAGCTCTCCAGAACTTTAAGGCCTACGAGGAAGCTGTCTTTGAATTTGAACCCGGTATCAACGCTATCTGTGGAGAAAACGGAGCCGGAAAAACCAGCATTCTGGAGGCCATTGCTTGGGTTCTGTTTGACTACTGTCCCTACAACCAAGAGGAGCTGATTCGCACAGGCGCCAACGATGCGGTGGCCACTGTACAGTTTGTCTCGAAATGGGATCAGCGCACCTACAGTGTCCGCCGCAGTGTAGCCCAGGGCTATCGCCTCTTTGACCCCCAGCTCAAGCAGCGCCTAGACTGCGAACGCAAAACCGATGTACTGGCTTGGCTAAGGCAACACTTGGGAGTGCCGGCGGGTACAGATTTAGCACGGCTGTTTGCTACAACTATCGGCGTGCCCCAGGGTACATTTACAGCAGACTTTCTCAAAACAAGCAAAGAACGAAAAGAAGTCTTCGACCGTATCTTGAAGGTAGAAGAATACCAGCAGGTTGCTAAGGACTTGCAGACGGTTGAAAAATACAGTGAGGCACAGGTTCAGGCTGTTAAGCACCGAATCGAGCTGCTTCATCAACAACTGCAAGACTGGGATCTACTCCAATCAGAACAGCAAGAGATTGAGCGGGAGTTAAACTACTGGCGAACACATCTCAATCAATGCATCTATACCCTAAGTGAAACTAGGCAGAAGCTTGAACACCTGGAGAAGCTGCTTGAGCAAATCCAAACACTTGAGCAGCAAATCGTTCAACTGGAGCAAAAGAGATCGCTACTAAATCTATCCCTTGAGCAAGCAGAAAAGCTATGGGCAGAAGCCAAGCAAGCTCAAGCAGAGCAAGAACAATCTCGAGCAGGGGCCCAGCGCTTCCTAGCCATAGAGGCTCAGCTGCGGGAGTTGGAAAAGCAACAGCAGCAGCGCTTGGAGTGGCTAAGGCAGCGAGAGAACCTACTCTTGCAAAAGCAGAACGTTGAAAATCAACTGGCAAGACTTCAGGAAAAACTAAGCCAGCTACAGCGCTGGAAACAGGAGCTAGAAGATCTTGCGCCCAAAATTCAGCTCCAGGAAGAGCTGGAGCGCCAACAAGACCGCTGGACTCAGCAGCTCAATACCTTGCTACAGCTATACCAGGAATGGGAACAACTACAAGGAAAGTGGTCAGCTCAATCTGAATGTTGTCAACTCTTACAGAGCCGAGTTCAAGAAGCGGAGCAAGCCCAGATCATTTGTCAACAGCATCAACCAGCCTATAGGCGCTATCTAGAGCTGGAAAACCTCATTGTCGAGCAAGAAAAGCTACGAGGGATCCGACAAACTCTAATGGCCCAGCGGGAAGCGCTGAGGCAGCATCTTCACCAGCTACAGTTGCGCGGATCCGAATATCAGCAACAGCTTCAGCTTTTGCAGAAAATGGAAGCCGATAGGCTTTCCTTGCAAGCTCTCTGCCAAAGGCAGACTGAATTGGAACAACGTTATAACCAAATTAGCCAAAGGCTAGCCTACTTTCAGACCTTGCGCCTTGAACTTAAACAACAAGAGAGAGAGTGGGAGCAGGCCCGCACCCAACTGGAACACCTGCAGCAGCAGCTTCAACAACGACAGGCCGACCTGGAGCGACTAGCCAGCCTACCCAGCCTAGAGGCTCAACGAGAACGGCTGCAAACTCAGCTAAGCCGCATCGCAGCAGCACGGCAGTTTCAACAAGAGCTGAAAGACCTTTTTGAGGAAAGCTCTTGCCAACTTACCGAGTGCCATCGCCGCATCCAGGAGCTTATCCAAGAGCTAGCTGTCTACCAACGCAACTACCCTCAGTTTCAGGCCCTATGGCAGCAGCTCCCGGAAGTCCTGTATCAGTCTTTGGTTCTGAACCAACGTTTGCTGCAGTCAATCCACCAAATCCTTCAGGATCTTGCCCCACAAACAGATGAGACTCAACTGCGCCAGCAACTGGCTGACATCCAGAGGCAGCTCAAGGCCCTGCAGCCCCTAATTGGCTTGACTGCCCAGATCCCTGAGCTGGAGGCTCAAATTGAGCAATTGACACACCTGCAAAACGAACGGCAACGCAAAATTGAGGATCTTCAGTGGAGCCTTGAGGCTGAGCACAACTTACTCCGGCAACACCAGGAAATTGGACAGGCTCTCCAGGCATTGGGAGATCCCAAAAGCCAGCTCCAGCGCCTAGAAAGGGAGCTCAGCCACAAGCCACAAGTAGAGCAAGAGTATCAGCGGATTGAGAATCAGGTTCATCAGCTTCAGCAGCAGATTCAAACTCTAGAACAGAACCTCAATCCTCTTTTGGATCTGGATGAAAAGATCATTGCTTTGCAGGAGGAACAGAGGCGCCACCGCGACGGCTACGAAACTTTTATTCGCATGCAGCTTCTAGCCCAAAGCTTGCCCCAGCGCCAAGATGAACTTCAAGCAGCTCAGCTAGTCTTAGACCAAATACAGAAAGCTAAGCAAGAAAAGCAAGCCCAGATTGACCGTTGGGAACAGATAGAAGGCTCCAAAGATTACCTGCAAGCCCAAGTTGCGAAAACTGCTGAAACTTTAAGGGAATTAGGGGATCCCAGAAGCCAAGCTGAGTGGCTAAAGGCAGAGCTTAAGCTGGAGGAGCAGTACCTAGGCCTGCAAGCCGGCTACCTTCAGCAAATCCAGGACTTAGAGGCAGTGCTCCAACCTCTTGAAGAAGCCCTGTCCCAAACTGAACACCTGGAGCAGGAGCTGGGATCCCTGCAAGAAGAACGCGAAAGATACCGCTTAGATCACGAACGCTACCTACGGGCGGAGCCTATTGCCAAATTGCTAACCGAGCGGGAACAAAAACTAGCCGAGCTCAAGGCCCAACAGCAAGAGTTGCAAACTCAACTAGCTCAACTGCAGGCAAAGCTGGATCCGCTAACTTCCCTCTACCAGCCGCAGGAGCACCAACATCTTCGATCCCTTTTGCAGTCTACCGAGATCCAAAAAGCCAAGGCCCAAGCTCGACTGGAAAGCCTTTCCCCGCAGTTGCAGAAAATCCAGGAGAGACTGCAGCAACTGGAACAGGTGAAGCAAGCCTTAAAGCAAGCTGAGGTGGAAAGAGCTGAAAAAGAGCGGCTGCACCGCTTCATTAAGTTTAGTCGAGATACCTACAAAAAAGCCGGTCCTCAAATTGCCCAGTACTACCTGCAACAGATCAACATTGTTGCCGATCACCTCTTTCGCGAAATTCTCAACCGCTCTGATGTCAGCCTTACTTGGGAACCCGACTATGAGATTCGCATCCAAGAAAGAGGGGGGGCCAAACGACGTTTTGCCAGCCTTTCTGGAGGAGAGCAAATGTCGGCAGCTCTAGCTGTTCGCTTAGCTTTGCTCAAGGTACTGGGACAGTTGGACATTGCCTTTTTTGACGAGCCTACTGCCAACATGGATGCCCAGCGCCGCCAACGACTAGCGGAAGCCATTACCAACTTGCGTTCCTTTGAGCAGCTATTCGTAATCAGCCATGACAATACCTTTGAGCAAGTGACGGAAAACATCATTCGCGTGGAAAGGCACTCCGGATGATGAGGAGGAATGACAGTCATGGTTTTTAGAGCTGACCGGGTGCTGGCTGTTTTACGGCAGAAGCGCGAGGCTTTTGCTACTTTCGATCGAGGGCTTTCAGAGCGCCGAGAGTGGTACCGCCAGGCGATGGAGAAATTATGCCAGTGGTCAAGCGCAAAGATTGCTGAAAGAGTAGCTCGATTGGCTTTCCCAGGTGCCTTGCCTACTCAGGAATGGGATCTTTACTCCAGCTGGACAGTCCCTTTTAAGCAAAAGTGGAATAGCTATGAAGAAAGCTATGAATGGGCAAGACCAGTTATTAAAAACATCCCTACCTTTGCAGTAGATGGATCCCAAATCTACCCCAGCAAAGATTTGTCAATACCGGTAGCCCTAGTGCAGATTGGCTGGTATGAGAACTATCACTGCGACCAGGGCCTATACCAAAAGGATATTCAGGTCGATGTACTAACGCCAAGAGATTTGGAAGCGGGAAGTAGTGGCGAGCCCAAAGAGAGTATCGTCAACAGGCGCCGCTTTCAGATGGAAACAGAAAAAGTTGCCGAATATATTTGGCAATCTCGACCTGGATCCCAAAAACTAGCCTTCTTGGATGGGGTATTGGTGGCTACTTTTGCTGAAACTCTTGATGCTAAGAGTCAAGACTTCTATGTGGAGTGTTTGTTACAGGTACTGCGAGCTAGTGAGCAAAACCGGATCCCTGTTGTAGCTTACATTGACACTACATACAGCTCGGATTTGGTAACGCTGCTAAGGCACTGCTTTGATCTTCCCGAAGCTCCCTACCTACACGATGCGCAGCTCCTTAGCTCCTGGTTAGAGTGGGGAGACCGAACCCCTTTTTTTGTCTGCGCCTGCAGTGGCGTTCTCAACCCTCAAGAGGGGATCCTCAGCCGCTATCAGGAAATGCAAAGGCGAGTGGGGTTTGTTTACCTACGCACCACTAACGAAAACTTTCCAGCTCGACTAGAGATCCCCGTTTGGGTTTACGAGGCAGGCCTGTTGGATTGGCTGGTAGATTTGGTACGCTGTGAGGTAATTATTGGCCGAGGCTACCCGTATGTACTGGAGACGGCAGATCAGGTGGCCGTTATCCGCAATGAAGATCGCAACCTTTTCTTGCGCCTAATGCAGGAGTGGGCCAGCCGCGAGAAGCTTAACCTCCGGCTATCGCGGAAAACCCTTAGCAAGCTGCAGCGGAGACGGATCTGATGAGACTGGGCAAGGTGGTTCGCTCCAACAGTCACTGCGACTACGTGGTACAGGTGGATGATGCTCTAGAGGTCAAAAACCCTCCCTCCCCTGAAGACTATGGCTTTGGCAGCTTTGTCAAGCTGGAAAGCAACCAACGGCACTGGGCTGTGGGCTTAGTTTACAACAGTCAGATTTTAAACCCCATGTTTCCTAACGCTGGGCCCCGTCTTTCCAGCCAGCCGGATCCTTATTTCTCTCCTGATTTGCAAAATGAGGTGCGTACATTACTTTCGGTAATCCTCATAGGAGCTTTGGACGAAGAAAGGGGTTGTGGCTGGCAAGGGATCCCGCGCGTAGTGGTGCCTGTCAACACGCCTGTCTTTCGCATGAGCCACGAGGAAATTCTACGCTTTCATCTCAACCCTCAAGGCCAAACCCAATTTTCGTACTATGGACTGCTCTTAAGCAGCGGTGGTAATTTCGCCAATCACCTCGTCTATCAAGTCTTAAACGATATTATACCTATGTTTTCTGACCCCGCCCAGCGACGAGCTCTGCAAATTTTAAGCAAGGAACTGGCTTGGAAAATAACCGTAGGAGCGATACGCCGATGAACCAAAAAACTCTGGACACTTCCAATGGCCGCCCTAGAGAAAGCCCCTCTTTCCCGGCGGAGGATACTCCGGAGGTGATCGGCACCGTCAAAGGCCCTGGCGAGACCTCCAACCAATATGTGTTTATTACCTCCAATACCCAAGCGGTAAAAGTGGGCGATTTTGTCTATTACGAGGTGCGAGATTCTCAGTCCCAACCTCTAAAGATCTTGGGTAAAATTAGACAGGTTCAGCTTTTGGATCACATCCCCGACCGCATCTTTGCCGACACGGAGATCGATCCCAGCACCATTGTGGCCCTAGTTGGCTTTACCCATCCCAACCCGGAGATCTACGCTGTAACCGTCGAAGTCATCGGCTATTTCGATCGGGCTATGGGCTTTATTAACCCCCGCCGCTCCCCGGAGCCGGGCGCTAAGGTCTTTTTGGCTTCCAATCAGCTTTTGAAATCCGTCTTGAACAAGCGGGAGGAAACAGCAGTTGGGGGGGCCCATTTGGGCAGCCTGCTGCTGCGCGAGGAAGGAGCAGTTCCTGTGGTTCTGGATGTCAAGGAAATGGTCAGCACTCATCTAGCCATTTTAGCAGGAACCGGCTCCGGCAAATCCTACACAGCAGCGGTTTTGGTAGAAGAGCTGATGTTGCCCAAAAATCGCGCTGCTGTCCTGATTTTTGACCCGCATGGAGAATACCACACTTTAGCGGAAATGCAGTCTCATCCCAAGTTTGTAGGGGAAGATGGCTACAGACCTAGGGTCAAGGTTCTTTCTCCTCAGGAAATTAAGATTCGGGTGTCTTCTCTCAAATTTTTTGACATCCTCGCTCTGCTTCCAGAGACCACCGAGCGACAGAAATCTTTTCTGGAGAAAGCCTTCCGCAAGGTTACTCAGTTTGACCCACTGCACTGGACAATTCAGGATCTGATCGAGGCCGTTAACGAAGCAGACTCCAGAGAAGACGGCTCCCAAGGATCCTCGGCCCCTGCTTTGGAGTGGAAGCTGGAACAAATTGCTCGCTCCCCTTACTTTAGTAACGTAGAGCACCTGGCTCCTAGGGATTTATTTGAGCCGGGTCAAGTAACCATTCTCCAGATGCACGAAATCAGCCAAGAAGAACAGCAAGTTATCGCCGCTGCTATTTTGCGCCAGGCTAACCATGCCCGCATCAACACCGAAAAGGGCAAAATTCAGCCAGGAGATGAGAACTACCTGCCTTATCCTGTTTTCATTTTGCTAGAGGAAGCCCATCGCTTTGCTCCTGCGCACGAGCCTTCTCGTTGTAAACAAGTGTTGCGCACTATTCTTAGCGAAGGACGCAAGTTTGGGCTAGGGGTAGGGCTGATCACGCAACGACCCGGTAAGCTAGATTCAGATATCCTGTCGCAGTGCATGAGCCAGTTTTTGATGCGAATTGTCAACCCTGCCGATCAGGAAAACTTGCGCCATAGCGTCGAGGCTGCTGGCCGGGATCTCCTCCAAGAACTACCCGCTTTAAGTAGAGGGCAGGTGATTGTCTCTGGGGTGTGCGTCAATACCCCTGTCTTGTGCAAGGTGCGGCAGCGCTACACTCGGCATGGAGGCGACACCCTCGATGTCCTTAGCCACTGGCAGGGTTACTTCCGAAAGCACCGCCAACAGGAGCGCCTCGCTCACTCTGCCCCCCTCAAGCCGCGTCCTCAACCCCAAGTGGTGGATGGATTGAGCATCGACTAGTTTTGGGGCAAGCAGGATGAGGAAACAAATTTTTTTGCAAGGGTGGCTGGGCATCACCGCTGCCTTTTTGCTAGAAGCGGGGCCTGCCTATGCCCAGTTGCGGCTAATCCCTGACGCGGCGCGGCGGGTGTATGAGGCCCTGCCGGATCTGCCGCTGGAAAACACCTACACTCCCATTAACCCCAATGACAGCGGCCCCCGGCCTGAAGAAGATACCTTGGTGCGCCGGATGATGCTCTATCACCTGCAGGTGGCTGGGCGTTCCCCCACTGATCGCTTTGATTGGCAACTGACACTGGCTGACTATTGCGATGCCAACGAGCCAATGGTTGCCCAACAGTACCCTGGGGCTAACCGTCTTACAGTCAACCCCTACACTCGGGACAAAGCCGTTGTGCAATCTTTGAGCCGCCAGCAACGTCAAGCTCTGCTGCGGGCCCTTGTGCTGGCCTTTGGCGGGGATCCCGATCCCAAACCTCTGTACATTCCTCCCGACTTGAAGGCTGCCCCTGCCCTTCCCACTCCAGAGCCCATGAAACCCTTGCTGCTGCCGGGGAGGGGAGGGGCCGACTTGCTGAGGCCGCTCTGAAAGACTTATACAACCCCGGGCAAAAGCAGACTTTCGCTCGGGGTTGAGGCTTTCTTCCTGCTTCAGCGACCCATAGCTAGTAGCAGGCTCAACACCTACCACCCCGCCAGAGGGATCTCCACAGGCGTGACTTCCCCGCAAGCTGCAGGTAGTTGCTCCTTGCTCTTGATCGAGCACACAGGCTAAAGACGGAGCCAACTTTAGCCTAGGCAAAACGCCTACCCAAGAAGATGTACCGGCTAGCCTACTAGCTCAGCCCATCTACGTCAAGGCAGAAGGTTGGTTATGCCACAAAGTGGCCAATTGTACGGACTCCGTCCCGCTTACGCGAACGGTGAATCAAGGACTAGAGGAGAGCCCTGATGGCTTTATGCCTGGCATTGGAGCTGTTGGAGGAGCCAGTTGGCAGCCGCCGTGTTGGTCTCGCTGGCCAGGCGTTCCAGAGTCTGCTCAAGCAGGGCTATCGGCAGGCCCGCTAGCACCTGCGACTGGGCAATGGCCCGGTAGCGTCCATCCTCGGCCAAGGCAAAGGCAAAAACACGCCGCCCTTTGACATCGATGACCCAGTACTCAGGAATGCCCAGGCTGGCGTAGAGCTGCTTTTGCTCGTCTAGGTCAAGGCTGAGGGTGGTGTCGGCAATTTCGCCCACCAGGTCGGGAGGCCTTTGGAAACGCAAGTCAATCCGCCGCGGCTCGCCGGCTTGGTATCTGGGGATGTTTTCTCCCTTGTAGAGCACTAGGTCAGGGGCGCAGGCGTGGGTTTCTGGGTACTCAATCAGGCAGCGACCGTAGGACTGCAGCGGCACGTCCGGGTGCAGAAAGGCCCAGGCGAAAAAGATTGCCGTCATCAAATCGCTGACGGAGGCGTGCTCTGGCCCTTCCTTGCCCATGCTGACCCACAACCAGCCCTGGTAAAAAGAAATCTTCTGCCAGTCCAGGGTGGGATGGTTGCAAATGGTCAAGTAGTCCTGCCAGGTGGCGTCGTGCCGCTCGAGGATGGAAGGGGTGGCCGGCTTTGAAGCAAGAACCATTGCTCTTCCCTCAGGGGGTGGGGGAACTTTCCCTCAAGCCTATCACCCGTCCTCGCGAAGAGGCAGGCTAGGGACGGCCAGAAGCCTCAGAAGTCTAGGCCGGCAGCGGGGCTTTGCGCCAAGCCTGGGGCTGTCGGAACTTGTACAGATCCCGGATTAGCTGCACCCAGCCATCGGCCATGGACTCCACCAAAAGTTTGCCTTTCTCGGGCGTGGCAGCGGTGGCATCCCCCAGAACGCCGCTCTGGCTGAGATCGCGAGTTGTCCAAGCAAAAGAGATTCGCCCTTCCAGGCTGAGCAGACTGTCTTCCGGCAAATCTTGGGGGTACTCGCAGACTAGGCGGTCGGTGCGCACCGTCTCGGGCAACAGGTACATCAGCATGCTGGTCTCGCCGTCGCCAGCGTGGATGCCCAATTCCCGTTCTTTTTCTGTCATCAGCTCCTGCCCTTGGTGGGGAACGCGCCAGACGGAGATGGGGAAAAGAAGGAAATCTTCGTACTTCTGGTGTAGGTCGCGGGCCACAATCTGCAGCACCTCAGGTTGGCCGCCGTGGGAGTTGAGGAAGACCAGCTTGCGAAATCCAGCCCGGTAGATGCTTTCGGCTACTTCGGTGAGCAAAGCCATCAGGGTCTGGGCCGAGAGGGTGATGGTGCCCGGGAAATGCCAGTGCTCGTTGGCCTTGCCATAGCACTGGGTGGGCAGAACGTAAGCCGGGATCTCCGGCTCCAGTTTTTCCATGGCTCGCCCGATGATTGCCGTGCCGATGCAGGCATCCACCACCAGGGGCAAATGGGGCCCATGCTGCTCGATCGAGGCTACTGGCTGGATGATCACCACATTCTCTTTGTTGGGCATGGCCTGGATCTCTGTCCAGGTCAGGTAGGGGAAAAAGCGGTGGGGCGGGATAAAGGTGTGCATCATGGCGGGATCCGGTTGCAAGGAGTTTATGCCTTGCCTGCAAGGCTAGCACCGTGGGCAGTCTCTTAAGATCAGGTGGTAGTTGGTCTCAAGCTCACCAGGCGGAAGCCAGCCATCCCATGACCCTGTGGCCCTGTCTGCCTGCCCGCTGCAGCTTTGGTGGGGATCCCTCCCTTGGGGGACGTCCTCTGCCTGCTGGAAGGGGGGAAGAAGGGAGTGTCCCCACCTTGCCCCGCCCCATCCTAGCCCTGCCAGGGCCGCAGGCCACTCTCTATGGGGAGCTGATTCAGGCTTCTCTCCACCGTCTTGAGGCGGGATCTCGAGCCCTGCTCTGGGTGCGACCCCTGCTGCTTAGGGAGGGATCCCAAGTTTGGAAGCTGCGGGCCACGCCGGACTTGCTCTGGCCTGCTGCCGGTTTTGTTCCAGCCTACGCCGAGGAGATCCTGCCCCTGCTGGAGCAGGCTAGAGATCCTGGCCCCCATGAGCCCTCTGCGCGCCAGCGGCTCCAGGGGTTTCTGCGGCAGCTCTGGCAAGGCTAGGCTTTTTAGGAATCGCCAACGGACTGGCCACCAGCCAGCTCCTGCAGAGCCGATTCCAACCGCGCCAGCGCCTCGTCAATTTCCGCAGGAGTGACGATCAAAGGGGGCACAAAGCGCACCACCTGGGATCCTGCTGGCACCAGCAACAGCCCTTGCTCCATGGCAGCCCTGACCACCTCAGCCGCCGGGATCCGCATCACCAGCCCCTGGATCAGGCCCCAGCCGCGTACCTCTTGAACAAGCTGTGGGAACTGCTCTGCCAAGCAAGACAAACCCTGGCGCAGATAGCTGCCCGTCTGCTGAGCATTCCAAACCAGACTCTCCGCCATCAGGGTGCGGCAGACCGCTAGACCCACCGCACAGGCCAAGGGGTTGCCGCCAAAGGTGCTGGCGTGATCCCCTGGCTGGAACACCGCGCAAAAGTCCTTCGCCAACAGGGCACCAATAGGGATCCCGCCGGCCAGGCCTTTGGCCAGAGTAAACACGTCCGGCTCCACCCCCAGGTTGCAGTAGCCCCAGAGCCTGCCGGTGCGGCCCATCCCTACCTGCACCTCGTCCAACATCAGCAGGATGCCCCGCTCGCTGCAAACCCGGCGCAGCCACTGAAAGTAGGCGGGATCCCCAGGGACAACCCCCCCCTCCCCCTGCAGCGGCTCCAGCAGCACGGCACACACCCGCTCGCCCCAGCGCTCCAACACCGCTGCCGTGCCCTCGATATCGTTGTAGGGGACGTAGTCGAAGCCAGGCACTAGCGGCGCAAAGTCTTTTTGGTATTTCGGCTGGCCGGTGGCCGTGAGGGCAGCCAGGGTGCGGCCGTGGAAACTGCCGTGGGCGGTGAGGAGGATGGGATCCTCGATCCCGCGCACCGTGTGGGCATACTTGCGGGCCAACTTGATGGCACCTTCAACGGCTTCTGCCCCCGAGTTACAGAAAAACACCTTGTCAGCACAGGAGTGCTGGGTCAGCCACTGGGCCAGTTGCGCCTGGGGGCGGTTGTAGTAGAGGTTGGAGACATGGTGCAACTGCTGCGCCTGCTGCGTCAGCGCCTGGATCCAGGCAGGATGGGCATGGCCCAGCGTGCAGGTGGCAATGCCTGCCACAAAATCCAGGTACTCCCGCCCCTCTTCGTCCCAGACCCGGCAGCCTTCCCCGCGCACTAGGGTCAGGGGATAGCGAGCATAGGTGGACATCACATGCCGCTCAAACAGCTCGGCAGCGGTTGCAGGGCTTGGGAGAGTGTCAGGGGGAGAGAAGCCTGGCGGGGACATGCTCGGCAGGGGAAAAATGGAGACAGCGTCTCGAGTGTATCACTCTGCCCTGGGGATGCTACTCTAGCGAAGCCCGAGGACGAGGAATGCCTACCCATGGGGCGGCGGGGGGTAACAGTCTGGTTTACAGGGCTAAGTGGGGCGGGCAAAACCACCCTTAGCTGCGGCGTGGCCCAACAGTTGCAAGCTCTGGGTTTGCCGGTGGAAGTGCTTGACGGCGACCTAATGCGGCAACACCTCACCAAAGGGCTGGGCTTCAGCAAAGAAGACCGGGACGAGAACGTCCGCCGCATTGGCTTTGTGGCTAAGATGCTGACTCGCCACGGCGTGATCGTGCTGGTCTCGGCCATTTCTCCCTATCGGGCAACGCGGCAGGAGGTGCGGCAGCAGATCGGCAACTTTATCGAAGTCTTTGTGGATGCCCCCCTAGAGGTGTGCGAACAGCGCGATGTCAAGGGTCTCTATCGCCAGGCGCGAGCAGGCCTCATTCGGAACTTTACCGGCATTGACGATCCCTACGAGCCGCCGGAATGCCCAGAGGTGGTCTGCAAAACTGCCGAACAGAGCATCCCCGAATGCATTGAGCTGGTTATGCAAAGTCTTAGAAGCCGTGGCTATCTCTAACGAGGCTCAGAGAGCACCGGGCCTGGCCGACTGGGGATCCCTTGTGGGAAGATGTGAACGAGTATTTCTTTTCTGAGAGTCAAGGTAGCCATGGCAGTAACTCGTGCTGGACGAACCTTTGTGATGCGGGGCAGCAGCGAGGGAAACCCCGCCAAGTTCCTGGAGATGGCCAGCTCTCTGCTCAACCTCCGCACCCGCCAGGGCAGTGGCAAGAAGGTTCAAGATCGCGCCTCCTACGGCAAGGCGGGTAGCCCCCGGGAGTTTCTGCAGATGGCTAGCGAACTGCGCCGATCTCTAGAGCAACGGGGGCGGTAGCCGTTGGCATCTCTGTCCGGCTGGCCCAGCCAGGCGCTTTTGTTTTCGCCGCTTGGATCTCCCAGCAGGCTCTGCAACTCTTCAGCCGAGGGGAAAGGTACCTATCTGGGCCAGCAAACCGCCGGGGAGCGCAAGCAGCATGAAGAACAAAGGCTTTTGGCTGGTCGGGATCCTGGGGACGACCTTGGATCAGCTGAGCAAGCGCTGGGCGGTGGAGCGGCTGCTGCCGGGCCCGGAGATCCAGCTATGGCCAGGGGTGTTCCACCTCACCTACGTGGAAAACACCGGTGCTGCCTGGAGTCTGTTTGCCGATTCGGCGGAGTTTCTCAAGTGGGTCTCGCTAGGGGTGGCAATAGCCCTGGCGCTCCTGGCCCTGCGCAGCAGCAGCCTCAACCTTTGGGAGCAGGTGGGCTATGGCCTCATCTGGGCGGGAGCGGTGGGGAACGGCGTCGACCGCTTTCTCAACGGCTACGTGGTGGATTTTTTCAATTTCGTCTGGATTGGCTTCCCCGTGTTTAACGTGGCCGATGTGGCCATCAACCTGGGGGTGGTCTGCCTGGTGATTGGCCTGTGGCAGGGCAGCCCGAAGAAGACGGTGCCGGGATCCCTGCGAAAATTCGACTAAGCTGCCTACTTCACCCCCGCCCACCGGCAATCCTCCCGCTTGCTCCCTCGGAAGGAGAGGGAAGAGCTGGCGGCGCGCTCCACCACAACCCCAGGGCTGGCCCCAGTCCCAGGAGCAGGCCCAACCCTGCCGGCGCAACAATGCCAGATCCCAGGCTTACCAGTAGGGCAAAGGCAAAATTGGCCCCATAGAGCAGCAGCGGCCCCAGCAACTGGCGGCGGTTAAGGACAGGCTGATCTTTCCCCCAGAGGAGGTTGGCCACGGTCATAAAGGCAGTCCCTGTCAGCATCCAGCCGCCGAAGTTTTGCAGCGGCATGCCAAAGAACGGCCCTGGCTGAAACCAGGTCCAGAAGGGGATCAGGCCGCGGGTCATGGCCGGATCCAGCACAAAGTCCCAGGCAGTGAGCAAGAGCGCTCCCAACAGAATGGCTTCAAAGTGGATCAGCCAGTGGCGCCCCGCTTGCAGAGCCACCCGCGCCAGCAGGTAGGCCGATAACCCCACATAGAACCAGGACAGAGGGATTGTAAAGGGAACCAAGCCGGCAATCTTGTAGCCCAAGCCGCTGAGGTAGCCGTAGTCACCAAAGGGGATCCCAGTGCTGGTGCCCAGCAGCTCGCTGGCTAGGGAGATGCCCACCGCTGGGATCAAGAACATCAGCAGGCGTCGCACCCCCAGGAGGCGGGATCCCATTAGAACTGCCGCCAGCGCCCCAGACACCATGTAGGCAACGCCGCCGTTGCCCATGCTCCAAGAGAAGGCCTGGAGGCCAATGGGAGGCAAACTGGCCACCCACTCGGGATGCGGTACTACCCAAAGTAGGCCCACTAGGCCGAAGAGCAAGGAGAGAATGTGCAAGCCTAGCGCCGAAGCTTCCAACCACTGCCAGATTGACCCAGGCCAAAGGAGAACACCTCGCCTGTTAGAAAACTGGAAAGGCAAGCTAACCAGAACACCAGAGGATAACAGCCAACGCATGAGAAGCTCCCGCGGGGTGGTTGGTCAGAGCCACTGCGCTTTCCCACAGCTTGGGCAGGGGCTGAGGAGAAAAGCGGGTGGCAAAAAGGAAAGTGGCACCCGAGCCAAACCGCCTGGTCTGCTCAAGGTATGCCTACTGATACTTTGCTGCCTATTGTATCAATTCGTAAACATTCTGCCTGGCTTTCCCCAGAGGCCCCCTTCCTCCGTATCCCAGGAAGTCCTGAGGGGAGTCTACGCCCAGTTGAGCCGGGCTGTGGAGCGCCGGGACTGGGCTCAGGCCCTGCGCTTGGTGGATCTTTTGCGGCAGCAGTTGCAGGACCCCGCTCAGCTTCAGAAGCTGGAGAGCTACCGGCGGCAACTAGAGAGCTATCGTCAAGTCCAAGGGGATCCGCCGCCGCCCCAGTGGCCGCTTTTGCACAAACCCTTTATCGGTGACTTCCCGGTCACCAACCTCTTCGACCACGACCTGCCTTTGGGCGAAGGAGACGGCAATGGCCGGTTTGTCAGCGGCCAGGGCCAGGTTTGGACTCCCAGTCCCCAGCACCCCTGTGGCAAAAGCGATGGCCACGCCGGCTACGACTGGGCCATGCCGGTAGGCACCCCCATCCTGGCCGCCGCCCCTGGACGAGTTAATGTAGCGCGCCCGGAACCAGAGTTTTTCTGCCCCAGCCTAGGCCGTCCAGTCAGAGGGCTGCGGGTGCGCATCCTGCACGAAGGAGAATCCCCGGGCGGGATCCGCCTAGAAACCCTCTACGCCCACCTCAGCCAAATCCGGGTACACGAGGGGCAGAGGGTGGCAGCTGGGGAGGTGATTGGCCTGTCAGGGGAAAGCGGCTGTGCCAGCGGGCCCCATCTCCACTTTGAGGTGCGCCGCTTTGACCAAACCAATTCCGGCCAGCCCGCCCCTGTCGATCCCTACGGCTGGTTTGGGGCTGACCTGGATCCCTGGAGCATCCATCCCCTGGGAGCAGAGAGCCTGTTTCTTTGGCAGGTGGGCCAAGCCCCCAGCCTAGGGGCCTGTTGGCGGGCTCAACAGCTTCCTGGTCATAGACACCTACGACCCTAGAGCGGTGGCTAGAGATCGCGGCGGACAAAGCCATCTCCCTCCCACTGGTAGAGCGTAGCCCGCAAGTCGCGGCTAGCTCCCGGGGCACTGGAGAGGATTAGGATCCCCTGGGGACTGACCCGCAGGCTGGCGTTGTTCAAATCTGTTACGCTCAGCAGCGGCACAAGCCCCTCTGCTCGGTGTTCTAAGATCAGAACCGACCGCAGCAGGCTGATTCCCCCTCGCTCAGTGAGGAGCACCAACTTGGGCTGGGGAGTGGGTGTGATGTCAGTGCGCAGCTGAGCCTCGATTAGCCGACCTGGGATGGGCTCAGCCATGTGGAGCAGACGAAAATCGTACCCTCCTTGATGGTCAAAGCTGAGCACGCGCACCACGGGCTCCACCGTCGGCTGCCGCTGGATCTCAAACACGGCCACCACTCCCTGCTGCGAGGAGGAGAGCAACTGAGCAGGGAACAAGCGCAGGTTTTCCCCACGATTGCCGCGGATAAAATCCCACCAGATGGACTGACGAAACAGGGCTACAACTCCCTCGCGAGCAGTACTGCCTGCAGAGGCAGCAGGCAATAGCGGCAGCAGGGGCTGGGAATAGGCGGAAGCTGAGGCGACTGGCAGGGCCAAAGCCAAGGCCGCTCCCCCTACTATAAGCTTGCGCATGCTTCCCCCTCCTCCACCAAAAACTGACTGCTCCTTTGGATTCAACCGTCATCCAGAATATCAGGCAGCATTCTTAGAAGTCGGCCAGGGCAAAAAGCGATAGCCTGCCTCCTCAACGGCAGCCACGATACCTGGCAGGGCCTCAGCGGTATGGGGCCAGCGGTCATGAAGCAGCAAAACTAGCGGTTGTTCCGAGTTCCTGAGCGCCTGCAACTGAGCGCGAACCCGCTCCACTAGCTGGGCTGGTGTTTGGCCGGCATAGGCATCTTCAGGGCTAATGTTCCAGTAGACAACCTGATACCTCGCCTGTTCCAAAGAATGGCGTAAAGCTGGATCTAGGCGAAAGCCCCCCGGTGGCCGAACAATCAGCTGAGGATCCAAGCCCAGCCTCTTCATCAGCTGGGTTGTCTGCTCCACCTCGGCATAAAATATCTCGTTGCTGCTGTAGAGACGTCGATAATCATGGGTAAAGGTATGGTTGGCTATCGTGTGGTGGTGAGCTTGAATGGACTGGGCCAACTCTGGAAATTGGGAAACATGGGTGCCGATAAGAAAGAAGGTGGCCGGAATCTGTAGCTGATCCAAAACCTCTAAAAGGCGAGGGGTGGACTGAGGCCAAGGCCCATCGTCAATCGTGAGGAAGGCAGAACGGGCCGGCACCTCCAACAAAGGCCCCAGCACTTCTTCCAAAGGCAGTTGCAAGGGCTGGCTATTTTCCGCTGGGTCGAGAAAGCTAGGATCTGGAACCCAGCCATGCTGTAGAAACACCTGTACATAAGCAGGCGCGGGTGTAATCAACAGACGCCCAGTGTGCTGGTCTTGGTTGCCCCAGTTGAGTTGATAGGGCAGTTCCTTGGCAACCTCAACCCTTGTGGAATGAGTGATTACAGCATAGGGAATGTCGATTAGATAATGCCCGTTCAGCCGCTCTTGATAGACCCAAGCAGCAGAGGGAGCCGATAGATAAATGAGTAGTTCTTGCGGATGGCTGCCTTGCAGAACGCGAACACTCTCAATTGGGAGAACGGGACTGTATCCTAGGGTCGAGGTGAGGTTGAGGTTGAAAAGAGGGCGGGCCCCCGCAGCACAGTAATATAGACCCACCAAGAGGAAAGCCAAAAAAAGATCACCGCCTTCAGAAAATGCATGGAGTTGCCAAGGTTTTCACAACAACTACAGAGCAAAAGACTATCACCACTCCCTGCAGCAAGTAGGGTAAGCCTAAATTGAGTGCAGGCGCTCTTCCCACTTACGGGGAGGTGAGGATCGGCGGATGTCCCGCCAGATGGCCGTGGCGGCCAGCGCTCCGTCAGCGACGGCAATCGCCACCTGGTTGAGGCCCTGCTTCAAATCTCCTACTGCAAACAGGCGCGGGTGGGAAGTGCGGCACCACTCATCGGTGAGCAGGTTCTCCCCTTGCCATGTCAAGCCGGGGATCCCTTTCAAATAGTCGTTGTGGTATTTGGCGCCCATGGCTACCAGGCCAGTAGTAGCCTCGATGTAGGTGCCGTCCTCCAGCTCTACTCCTTGCAGCTGGTGGTTTTCTCCAAGAAAGCGACGAATGGGAGCTTCGTAGAGAGGGTAACCATGATCTGCCAGCTTTTTGCGTATCTCGGGGCCAACCGAGCACAAGCCATGGGTTAACACCGAGATATAAGGCGTAAACCAGTTGAGGACAAAAGCTGTATTAATCCGATCTTCTGAATTGACAATCAATACTGCTTTCTGATCCCGCATTTCATAGCCATCGCAGATCATGCAGACATGTAGCGAGTAGCCTGCATATTCGTAAACATTCTGCATATCAGCCAATTGAGGCAGATAATCAATAATACCTGTTGCCGCAATCAAATACTTGCTGCGAAAAATAGGGTAGACACTGTTGACTTTCCCCACCTTGACCTTGACAGCAAAAAGCTCCCCCTCATCTGTAACATCTTCCACATAGCCCCCTAGATAGTCCACCCCCAAGCTAAGGGCGTGCTCCCTTCCTTGTCGCAACAGCTCTCGTCCTGGCGTGTTTGGCGGCAGGCCCAAATAGTTGCGCAAGTCCTGCATCCAAAAAGAGCGGCCTCTGCCCTTTTCCACCACCAAGCAGCTCAAGCCGTAGCGGGCCAAGTAAATGGCTGCCGACAACCCCCCCGCGCCACCGCCAGCAATAATGACATCGTAAATTTTGTTTAAGCCAACTTCTAGGTTCTTGCTGTTTAGTTTCATAAGAAGGGATCCTCCCGCAGGCTTTCTACTAGATAGCCTTCAGGCGTATCGAGGTGAAGGGATCAGTTCCAGCAACCGTCTAGAATAGGGGCTGAACTCTCTGTCAGGAGAAGAGTCGTATGCCGGTCATCCCAGCCGCCATTGCCCTCATCTTTATCGGCTACCTGTTCAGCTCTGTCAAGATCATTAGCCAGGGCTATGAGGCACTGGTAGAACGTCTGGGTAGGTTTCACCGCAAGCTGACACCCGGCTTGCACGTCATCTTTCCCCCCATCGACAGGATTGTGTTCCAGGAAACCATCCGCGAGAAGGTACTGGACGTGCCACCGCAGCAGTGCATCACCAGCGATAATGTTTCACTAATGGCCGACGCAGTGGTTTACTGGCGCATCACGGATATGATCAAGGCTCGCTATGCGGTAGAAGATGTGCAGCGAGCTTTGGTGAACTTGGTGCTGACGGCGCTGCGGGCTGAGATTGGCCGCATGGACTTGGATCAGACCTTTTCCTCGCGCGCCGAGATCAACGCCCGCCTTCTGGCCGAACTGGACGAGGCCACGGATCCCTGGGGGATCAAGATCACCCGCGTGGAAGTCAGGGATATTCAACCCTCCAAAACCGTGCAGGACTCGATGGAAAAGCAAATGGCTGCCGAGCGGGAGAAGCGGGCCGCCATCCTCAGGTCAGAGGGGGAACAGCAGGCCAGCATCAACCAGGCGGCAGGGGCTGCCAAGGCTCAACTCCTGCGGGCAGAAGCCGAAAAGCGACAGCGGCTGCTGTTGGCCGAGGGTACAGCTGAGGCCATCAAAACCATTGCCGCTGCCTTGCAAGAACACCCCGAGGCAGCCAACGCCTTGCAATACCTGATGGCCCAAAGCTACATCGATATGGGCCTCAAAGTGGGCAGCAGTCCCAGCTCGAAGGTCATTTTTATGGATCCCCGCTCCATCCCTGCCACCCTGCAAGGGTTGGTCTCGATGGTGGATATCTCCAAGGTTAGCCAGGGATCAAGCTCCCAAGCTTCCGAGGCCCCGCAATTGCGTACCTCGGCGGCATTCTCGTCTGACCTTGAGATTCCTCCACTCAATTCTTAGGATCTCCCCTGGGCCGAAGCCGCTTACGCCCTTCGAGCCGTAGGCTTGGGCCTGCGGTGACCTGGTTTTCCACATTGGCGTCCGTCGCTAGTTGGTAGAGAAGCTGCAACCGGGGTGCGGGCGACAGCCAAGCTAGGGGATCCTGGCCTCCTCATCCCTGCGGCTATGGTAGTTGCGGATCGCCCGCCTGACCAAGGTGAGAAAGGCGTAGGCCCGTTGATCTGTAGGATCCAAGCGCATCACCGTTTGAAAAGCTTCTTCTGCCTGCTGCAGGACCTCAAGATCGATCTGGCCCTCGACCTCTGCTTCCAGTTGGGCCTTTTGCAACAGCAGGGCCCCCCGGTTGTAGTGGGCTGCAACATGGCCGGGATCCGCCGCCACCACCACCTCCAGTTCGGCCAGGGCTGGATCCAGATAGCCGCTCATACCCAGCACCCAGGCCAACTTATAGCGAGCCTCGGTGTGGGTAGGATCCTCGGCAACTGCCCGGCGAAATGCTTGAATGGCAGCCGGAAAATCGCCCGCCTGAACCGCTGCGATGCCTTCTTGGTAACTGTCGCTGGCCATAGGCAAGGTTGATCCCTGATCTGCAGCTTAGCCCTTTCTAGCTGGGATCTCCCAGTTTTCCCACCCAAATGTGAGAAGCGGTTCAGCGCTTTTCCCCCTGGGCCTGCCATCTGCAGCAAGGGAAACTGCCTCAGCAGGAGATCTGAGATTGCGCGAAGCTCGCTCCAGTAAAACTCTGCCCCTTCCTAGGCTGAACATAGCCCCTGAATGTCAGGTCGAACCATGAACGCCAAACTGCTCTTCCTGCCCCTGGCTTTGGGGCTGTCGGTGGCGCCCACCGCCGCTGTTTTTCCCAAAACGCTGGGCATCTACCCCTCGCTGCCAAGGCTACAACTAGCTGACACTCGCCTAGAAACCGGGGCCCGCTCCATCCTCGTCAACCCTGTGCCTTCCGACTTGCAGGTGACCTTGGAGCTGGATCGGCGCGGCTCTAACCCCATCTACCGGCCTGGCGAGCCGATTCGCCTGACTCTCAGTACCAACCGTGACGCCTACGTCTACCTGTTTAGCATCCAAGCCGATGGACGCACTCACCTTATTTTGCCCAATCCCTTCTCGGGTGGAGAGGAGTTTCTGCGGGCCGGCGAAGTGCGCACCTTCCCACCCCCTGGCGCCAGCTACCGCCTGACCATTGCCCCGCCCTTTGGCCAAGCCCAAGTGTTGGCGGTGGCCTCCCCCCGGCCGCTCAACTTCCAGGAGATCGTTGCTTTTGAAGAGAGTGGCTCCTTTGCCCGTGTGCAGGTGGAGGGATCCAGATTAGGCGACGCCATCGCCCGCGCCATCCTCGTCGAGAAGATCCCTGCCCGCGAATGGGCGACCGCCACTCGCTTCTATCGCGTCGCTCCTCGCTGAGCTCTCAGCTTAGAGCAAGGACGCCCAGCAGCCCAAACCTGCCCCAAAAAGGCAGCGCAGGCTCCCTGGCAAACACTCCGCGCCGCTGCCGCGACAGGGATAGACCGCCTTGTGGTAGGAAGCTCCTCTAGCTACAAGCTGTGGAAGATCCCTCACCCCCTAGGACTGGGGAGAACCTCAACGAAACTTAAGCCCAAGAGAAGAACAGCCGTCAAGCTCACGGCCAACATCAGGCCAGCGGGCAGAAATTTGCCAGTTTTGCGGTAGCGCAAGGCAAAAAGAAGGGATCCCAGCGCCGCCGTCCCTAAGCCCAAGCCTAGGCCCCAACGGGGATCCGCTCCCAGGAGGCCATAGCTAGCTCCGCTGAGAACAGCTCCCACCAAACCTCCAACTAAAGACTTGAGACTTTTGCCTCTTCTATAACCGACTACTCCGCCTACCAAAAGCAGCACCCCGTAGACGAGCAAAGTAATCCGTGCAATCGCCATGACAAGAAAAAAGTTTCCTACCTTGCTTTAGTCCACAACAATTTCGCGGATTAGAGGCAGGCGGAGAGTAATGTAACGGTTGAGAACTGAGGTATCGACCGTGCTGAGGGCATATCTTTTCTGACAGGCATTCAGGATGAGATTGACCAAGTCATCGTCACGCTGATTCAGCCAATCCGGTCTGCCGATCTCGCTGACCAAAGACCAGAATTGACGTATCATCTCAGGAGTCATGGCATCATCCATCGCCTAGGGTAAGGGCTAAACTGCAAGAGTGATCCAGGCTAGCGATCCCATTCTAGGGAAAACAAGCGCTCCCCAGAACCGACATTTCAGCTCCGTCACAACTTAGGATAAGATGTTACGCTTCCCCACAAAGCTCAGCAAACAGCGACTACCTGCTTCAGAAGGCTTCAAGCTAAAACCTCCAGATCGTTAGCTCCAATAGCTACGAAACCATAGCTGGTACAATGACTCCCCTGGCAACTTTTTTTCTCTGTTTTACCTTACTTACCCAATCCTCAGCGCAGCCACCTTCCTTGTTCTGTCAGTCTAGAGCTTCCCCTTGGGGTTTACCCCCATGGATCTTACCTGTAGCCCCGTCTCATCCTCAACTGAATTTGACTCTAAGCCTAGCTCCCCCGGCTTGTTGCTAGAGCAACTGCCTGATGACTACTAGCTGGCGCCGCTAAAATCTCCTCCTGCCGAGCAAGCTGCTTGCCTCCCTAGCCAACAAAGAGCAAATCTGGAAAATCGGGGCAAACAGAGCGCTTGCCTCTTTAACTCCTCCCTAGCCCAGCATGAAGCGCGACTTACGGACTCCGTCCTGCTGACCCAAGAAGGCCTCCAGCTTGCTCTTGCAAGAAGACAGCTCTGCTGTCCGTCCTACCCTTGCCCGCTCTGCTTGGGCTAGCGGTGTGGGGCACCAGGGACGACGTTTATCTCTCAGATAGCTCCTCATCTCTAGAGTGGGTGATTACTCTTCCCCCCTGCCAATCCAAACTCAGGGGTTTCGCTTCTGCCTCGATGCCTAGCTGGGCCCAGGCGCTGACCATGGCCGCTCCTACCCCTTCTCGCTCCTCAGGCGCACAGAACGCCAGGAGGGTAGGCCCAGCCCCGCTGATCACCACTCCGTAGGCTCCTGCAGCCAGGGCTGCCTCCTGGACTGCCTTGAAACCAGGGATCAACTCCATGCGGGCCGGTTGGTGCAGCCGATCCTGCAAAGCCACCCTCAGCCAGTCCACCCGCCCCGACTGCAAGCTGCGGATGAGCAGCCCCAGATGGCTGCTGGAAAAAACGGCATCGGCCAAGCTGACGGACTTGGGCAGGATCTCGCGGGCTGCCTGAGTGGAGAGCTTGAAGTTAGGCACCGCCGCCACAATCCCAATGCGCTCGTGCCACTCCACCGGGCAGAACACCCACTGCCCTTGCTGTCCCTGCACACAGAGCTGACAGCCGCCTTGAAGGGCGGGCACCACGTTGTCGGGGTGACCTTCGAGGACAATGGCTAACTGGAGGAGGGTCTCGGAGGCTAGGTTAAGGGATCCAAGGGCATTGGCTCCCAGCAGGCCGCCGACAATAGCAGTGGCAGAACTGCCCAGCCCTCGCGCCAGGGGCACGTTGAGGGTAATCTCAATTTCCACTCCCGGCACAGGCTTGTCCAGCAGCTCAAAGGCCCGGCAGAAGGCGCGATACACCAAGTTGTCCTTGCCCTGGCTGATAGGATCGCTGCCGCGGTAGTGAATGCTGAGTCCAGCAGGGATCTCGCGAAACTGGAAGTGGTTGTAGAGCTGCAGGGCTGCACCCATGCAGTCAAACCCTGGCCCCAGGTTGGCGGTAGTGGCTGGGACAATTACCTCTACTCGCTCTTTGACCAAGGGAAAGCTCCTGAGCGAACAGCGGGCACCTCACACCTACTATCCTACAGACGGTGGATCTCAGGCTCTCAGGGCCTCAATGGGATCCAGTTGCGCCGCTTTGCGGGCGGGGAAAATGCCAAAGACCAGTCCAACCCCCGTCGAGAGGGAAAAAGATATGACCACTGCCACGGGATCGACAGTCGTGGCCAAAGGGGTAAACATTCGCACTGCCACCAGGAGGCTGCTGCTGAGGAGGATCCCGGCCACTCCCCCGCTGACGGCAATCAGGATAGCCTCGGCTGCAAACTGCTGCAAAATTTGCCGGCTGTCGGCCCCAATTGCCTTGCGCAAGCCAATCTCAGGGGTGCGTTCTGCCACCGAGATCAACATCACGTTCATGATCCCCACCCCACCCACCAGCAGCGAGAGCGCTGCTGTGCCGCTCAGCAGTACCCGCAGTAGAGTTAAAATCCTGGCTGCCCCATCCAGCAACACTTTCTGGTTGCGGATGACGAAGTCATCTTCTCCTATCAGTTGGTGCCGCTGGCGCAACAGGTTGCGGATCTGGAACTCGGCAGCCGGCAGATCTGCTTCGGAGCGGGCTGAGACAAAGATGGCCGTCAACTCCAGGCCATAGGGAGAGCGCCGTCCAACAAAGCGGTTGGCCACCACGTCTACCGGCAGAAACAGGCGGGCATCGTTGTTGCCAAACACTGTTGGCTTGGGGCGCAAAATGCCGACTACCTCAAAGGGCAAGTTGTTGAGCAGCAGCGTCTCTCCAATAGCGGCGGCGGGATCCAAGCCAAACAGCTCGCGGGCGGACTCACTGCCCAGCACTACCACCGGGCGCTGCTCCTCAATGTCCGCTGGCAAGAGGAAGCGGCCCTCCTCGACCTCTAAATTCAGCACCGACAAATACTCCGGCCAGGTGCCTATGACCTCATAGCGGCGATCCACCCCGCCCCGCACAGCCCGCACATTGACCGCCAGGCTGGGGACAGCTGCCGATACCGCAGGCACTTCCGCAGCAATCGCCCGCAGGTCGTCGAGGGTAAGAGGACGGACGTTGCTGGCATCCGCTAGGCCAAAGCTGGAAGAGAAGACAATCAGCAAATTGGTGCCCAAAGCCCGAAACTGATCCACAGCCAGCTCCTGGGCAGCATGGCCAAAGCCAGCAATGGCTACCACTGCCGCGTTGCCGATGAGGATCCCCAGCATGCTCAAGCCTGTGCGCAAGCGGTGCCGTCGCACCATTTGCCAGGCCATTTTGGCTGCAACCAGAAAGCTCATGGGTGCGGCCTAACTCTCCCACTTCGGCTAGGACGGCGCTCTTGTGGAAGCAAACTCTGCAGGGTTACTCCTGGCGGCAGCGCCGTAAAGACCCGATCCCCCGCCTGCAGGCCGGAGAGGATCTGGGTGATCCCTCCCTGCGTGAGGCCCGTTTCTACTGGCCGATAGACAGGCCGCTGGGTTTGCGGATCCAACAGGATTACCCCCTCTT
This sequence comes from Synechococcus sp. F70.1, assembly GCF_047502745.1. Classification (NCBI taxonomy): domain Bacteria; kingdom Bacillati; phylum Cyanobacteriota; class Cyanophyceae; order Synechococcales; family Synechococcaceae; genus Synechococcus; species Synechococcus sp. F70.1. The sequence goes on along the minus strand of NZ_JANSJL010000078.1, from coordinate 55,917 downwards.
GGCCCCCCTCCCGCAGGATGGCCACCGAGGGCACCGTGAGGGCTTGGGGTTGCTGCTCCCCGAGAAAATCCACCGAGACGTTCATGCCAATGCGCAGAAAGTCTGCCTCCTGCTCCGGCTCGATCGCGACCCGAAAGACGGTGACCTCCCGCACCACCACCGTGGCAGGGGCAATCCGCTTCACTCGTCCCCGTACCACTCGATCCGGATAGGCCAGGGATCGGATCTCCACCGGCTGTCCCACCCGCACCTGGGCAATCTGCGCCTCCGGCACCTCCGCTCGCACCTCAATCCCCTGGGCCAGCGCCAGGATGGAGCTGGAGGAAGCAGCAGTGGCGTCGGAAGCTGCGGTTGTGGGAGTTACAAAGGATCCCACCTCGGCAAAGCGCTGCACCACCACACCGGAAAAGGGCGCCCGGATCTCGGCCTCAGCTAGGCGAGATTGCCGCTGGGCTAGCTCGGCTTGGGCCTGGGCAATCTGGGCTTGGATCTGCTGCAGCGTTTCTGGGCGGCTACCTGACTGCAATCGCTCCAACTCTTGTTGGGCAGCTTGCAAGTCCGCTTGCGCTTGTTCCAAGCGAGCTAGGCGTTGATCCAGCTCGCTGCGGGCTACAGCCCCCTCCTGCGCCAGCGCCTGAATCCGTTCCAGCTCCTTTTGGGCCAAACTCACCTGCGACCGCGCCGCATCCACCCTGGCCTGGGCTGCTGCGATGACCTGGGGTCGCTCGCCGGCTTGCAATTCCGCCAGGCGGGCCTGTAGCTCTTGGATGCGGGCTTGGGCTTGGCGAATGCCGCTAGTTAGATCGCCGTAGTCCATCCGGGCTAGCACCTGCCCTGCCACCACCTCATCCCCCTGATCCACCAATAGCTCCGCCAAACGGCCCGCCTCCCGAGGACCAACATTCACCTGGCGAATGGGCTGCACCTGGCCGCTTACCCGCAGCCGTTGGACTAGATCCACTACCTCGACGGGCACCGTCAACCTTTGTAGGCGCTGTACCCTCTGCTGCTGGAGGTACCGCTGAACCAAAATACCACCCCCTCCCAAGCTGGCCAGCAGCAGACCCAAGAGAATCCAGCCAGTAGGCCACCCTTTCCTAGGGGGTTCGGGCTGGAGCAGGGGTTGGTCTGCAGATTTGGCAGGGGGCAGGGATCCCGTCTGGGGCTTCACGGCGTCTCCCGCCTCTCACAAGAGCCTACAATCTAGCCTATCTAGCAAAGAGAGGGGCGCCAACGCAGTCTTGAGCTCCGGGGTCGTCCGGCCCTTCGAGACCTGTACAAAAAGCAGGGGGATTGCTACGATAGTTAGCCGCTGAGAGCGCGGGAAAGCCATGAACGCTCGCATCAACCCCGAGGCCATCCTCCGCCTTGTGGAGGCGGAATACCTGAAGCCGGACCTACCTGAGATCCACGTTGGGGATCAGGTGCGGGTGGGGGTACGCATTCAAGAAGGTGGCAAAGAGCGAGTGCAAACTTTTGAAGGCACGGTCATTGCCATGCGCCATGCGGGTCTCAACCGCACCATCACCGTGCGCAAGGTTTTCCAGGGCATTGGCGTGGAGCGCGTCTTCCCAGTTCACTCGCCGCGCATCGAGTCCATTCAGGTGCTACGGCGGGGCAAAGTGCGCCGCGCCAAGCTCTTCTACCTGAGGAAGCGAGTAGGCAAAGCCACGCGCATCAAAGCCAAGGAAGATCTCCAGGAGGAGGCCCTTTAAAGCTACAGGGAAACTTGCTAGGCTAGATAGAAAGCTAGTCTCTAGTGCGTCCTTAGTTCAGCTGGTAGAACGTCGGTCTCCAAAACCGGATGTCGGGGGTTCGAGTCCTCCAGGACGCGTTACTTAGAGCTCAAGCTGGCCTTTGCAGTGCAACCTGTATACTCTGCCAAGCTAGGCTTTACCGGCCTCTTTCTTGATCCGCTCCAATTCTGCCTGCAGCTCAGCAATCCGCTGGCGCAGTCGAGCTGCCTCTGACAGCTCAATGGCAGTGCTCCCTTCTGCCTCTGCCTCGCCCATATCTTCAATGGTGATTCTGCGGGGGCCACCGGCAGCCTTTCCCTCTTCCTTGCGGTTGACAGTGGCGGCAATAGCGTCCATGTAGGCTCGCGCCTCCTCGGCTCTCATTGCCCCCAGCTCTACCAATTCATCTACTAGGGCTTGCAGCTGCTTGCGCAGCTCCAGCAGGCGGTCTCTGGCATTCCCAGCCACCTTGGGGACGTTGTCGGCAACTAGCGCCGCCAGACCCATGCCGAAGTAAAAGGCTTTTTGAGCCAAGTTGGCAAGGGGATTGTCTTTTTCAGCCATAGGGTGTGCCCTGCTAGTGCCCGTGGAACCCAGCTGCGGGAAAAGGGCGACCTGGGTTGACGCGCCTGCTCAGAGCATCCCGTAGTGCTGCTATCTTCCGATCCTGACACGGTTTGGGCGTCCGAGCCGCACGGACCCAGGTCTTCCAGTAGCCTAGCATTTTTTTTCCTGCTTGGCTTGCTGTCTAGCGGTGAGCCTAGGGAGTGCCTGGCGGCTCCAAATAGACTGGGATCCGCTCTCCCGCCCTCTCGCTGCGCTGTACCTCTTCTTTCTGAGCTTGAGGGATCGCCACGGGCAAGGTAACCGGCTGAGCAACAAAACAACTGGCCACCGGCAGGGCCTGCTCCAGTTCGTCGAGGGGGCGTGGGATCACGGCCACGGCGTTTAGCTCGCCGATGCGCTCTGCCTCGTACATGCCCGCATCGATGGCAATGGCCACGTTGGAGACCGTGCCGCGAATGATGACCGTACACAAGCCGTCGCCAATGGTCTCGTAGGCGGCTAGCTGCACATCGGCTGTTTTCAGCATTGTGTCAGCAGCCCCCACCATAGCGGGGAAGCCGCGGGTCTCCAGCAGGCCCACGGCTAGGTTGCTGAGGCGGCTGTAGCCCCGACTTTGGGCCAGTTGAGACAGCTTGCTACTGATGGGCAGCACCACCTCTAGGTTGGGCAGGGGCCTTGGGATCACCAGACTGGAGATCTCCTCCTGGTTAAACTGGCGAGCCACTTCAATCCCCTCTTCGATGGCAATGCGCACATCGGCGATGTTCCCCCGCACAATTGCCGTGCAGTAGCCGCCGGAGATCTTCTCAAAGCCAATGAGAGTCACGCCGGCCGACTTGGTCATGGCGTCGGCAACGCGGACAATGACGGGGAAGCTGCGCGTCTGAATAAGGCCCAGAGAGGTGGACATGGCACTCTACTTTCTCGATGCCAGGGTAGCTCTCAGAACCGCCCATCCCGCGAGGAGAGAACCAGACGGTGAGGGTAGATCTTGCCCAACAGCCGCTCCAGCTCGGCACGGCCTGGGATCCCGTTGAGCCTGCCTGCCCCCCTCTGTTCTTGCGCTGGCTCCGCCGCTGCTTGCTCCTGAGGGGTTACCTCTGCCTCAGAAGAAGGAGGAGGGGCCTCGGACACCCCTTGGACAGGGGCTGCGGGCAACTCTTGCACCCTCTCTGTCTCTTCTGGCTCTGTCTGGGTTACTCCAGTCGCCTCTTCCTCGCTTCCCCAGGTGGGATCCCCAAGTAGCGAGCCGGGAGGAATGACTGCCTGGCGGAGTATTGAACAGTTGAGCAGCGTGGCTTCCGAGCCAATGCAGGCATTTTCGCTGATGGTGCCTTGCCCAATCACCAGCACCCCCCTTCCCAAAGTAGCCCCCGCCTCCACAACCAGGGATCCCCCACAGGCGTGCAGGATAGATCCCGCGCCAATACAGACGCCCCGCCCGATGTGGATACGGCAGCCGGGATTGGCGCGCAGCAGCACCCCTGGGCCGATGCTTGCCTCCTCCTCTATGTCTACCTCACCACTGACAACGTAGTGGGCTTTACCGCTCTGCGCGAGCCAGGCTTGGGACCTGAGGGAGGTGGGCAGAGTGGAAGCCAAGGTGCTTCTCATCGCTAGAGGGCTGGCTGGAAACCAACCCGGAACTCCTCAAGGGGTTTGGATAATCTGCTCCAGCACCCGCCGCTTAGATTTGGGGTCAATGCCCAGCAGGCGCACGTACTCGCCGCGATGTTCCTCTAGGCAGGCCTCCAAGGCTGCTACCACTTGGTCCAATTGCGTGGCTTCAATGGGGCTACAGCTTTGCCAAGAGGAGGTGCGAAAGCGGCGCTTGTCAGCGTGTTCAGTGCCGATGCGGTAGCCCTGGCTAAGTAGTTGCTGGACTTGCGACACCACCTCGCTACTAAGTCGCCTAGGGGTGGAGGGAGGGGAAACTGCAGCCACCGGCGCTCCTTGAGCTGCTGGCGCAGAAGTGGGCGGCTTGCCACTGGGGGTCTGGATGAGGCGCTCATAGACCCGCTTTTTCCCTTTGGGATCGATCCCCAGCAGGCGCACGTAGTGGCCCTGGTGCTCTGCCAGCGCCGCCCTCAGCTCGGCCAACACCTCTGGCCCACGGCTAGCGCGAAGGACCGGCCCGCTCTGCCAAGAGGAAGTTTTGAAGCGGCGCTCGTCGGCATATTCGTAGCCGATGCGGTAGCCCTGGGCCAGTAACCGGTGCACCTCTTCCTGCAGCTCCAAATCCGGGCTGCTGCTGTCCCCTGCCCCAGAAGCAGAAGTCGTGCTTGTCGCCGCGCCCGCCTCCGCCGGACTGCTGCCCACCTGACCTTTGGGGGTCTGAATCACCTTCTCCAGCACCCGCCGCTTGGCTTTGGGATCGATCCCCAACAGGCGCACGTACTCTCCCGCGTGCTCGGCTAGGGCTGCCCGCACAGCCGTTAGGATCTCCTGGACCGAGCCGCTGAAAGTACCCAAGGTCTGCCACGAGGAAGTGCGGTAGCGGCGAGCATCGGCCACTTCCAGGCCAACGCGGTACCCTTGGGCCACCAGGCTTTGGATCTCCTCCTCCAGACGCCATTCCCCCCTGCTGGAGCCTGGCATAGCCACCGAAAGGCGGCCAGAGGATCCCGAGGGGGTTGCGGGACCTTCTGGGGTTTGGATAATCTGCTCCAGCACCCGCCGCTTGGCTTTGGGATCGATCCCCAACAGGCGCACATACTCCCCGCGGTGGGCTGCTAGAAGAGCTTCCAGCGATTGCACCACCTCGGCCTCGTGGGTGCCGAGGATTGGGCCTTCGCTCTGCCAAGAGGAGACGCGGAAGCGGCGGGGATCAGCGTATTCCAGGCCCACCCGGTAGCCTTGGGCCAAGAGGGCGCGCACCTGCTCCACCACCTCTGGACTTAGAAGGGATCCGCTGCCGTTGTGCCCATTGGGAAGAGAGGAGGAAGAACCAGAAGCGCGGGCTTGCATCAGCTCGTTGCGAATAGGAGCAATACAGACGAGGTTCTCGCTGCAGTGGTAGCCCTCCAGCAGGGCTTGGTTAATGCCGATAACGTGCTGAGCAAACTTGGCATCGCTATCTTGGACATCCGGCAGCCGGTCGGCCTCAGCTTGGTTGGTGATGATGGAGCCGGAGCGCACATATTTGCCCGGCGGGATCTCCACATCCTGGATGAGGCAGTGCAACATGATGATGCAGCCATCTCCCACCCGCGCATTGAACACGGTGGAGCGGAAGCCGATGAAGCAGTTGTTGCCTATATAGGCTGGCCCGTGGATCAAGGCCATGTGGGCAATGGAGGTGTTCTTGCCAATCCACACCGAGTAGGGCTGGCCATCTTCCCCAATGACCCGCCCTTGCTCCAGGCCGTGGATCACTACCCCATCCTGGATATTGGAGCCGTCGCCAATGTAGAAGGGGGATCCTTCATCGGCGCGGATGGAAGTTCCAGGGGCAATGAGCACCTGAGCGCCGACGCGCACATCCCCGATGAGATTGGAAAAGGAGTGGACGTAAGCAGAGGGATGAATGGTAGGCTCCGCCAAGCGACGTGACCAGGGCGTTGGCGGCGCAGCGTAGGTTTGAGCAGGCATAACCGTGAGCCTCTAGACCCAATCAAAGAGGAAAGGGAAGGATCCCAGCTAGCGTTGCTCGCGCTTGTTGTAGACGGAGCGACCGTCAATGCTAACGGTGTCAATAATGGCCATCACCACAGCATCCAGAGGGCGGGTTTCGTTTCCCCGCGGTTGGCGAGCCGCGCTACCTTGGCTGACCAGCACCCATTCCTCGGCGCCGGCTCCCACTGGATCAGCAGCCACAGCATAGTCTGGCTGCGGCCGGCCTTCGAGATCGACATACTGCACCACCAGGAACTTCACGCCCGTCAGGCTGGGATCCTTCTGGGTGCTGGTGACGGTACCCCGTACAATCGCAATACGCATCTAGGGACGCGTGAAGGGACGAATGGCATTGACCCCTTCGCGGAACTGGGCCACATCCTCGGTGTAGCGAATGGGCAACACGTACTCCAGGTTTTCGTGGGGACGAGCAATGATGTGCCAGGAGAGCAGCTGGCCGCCGTTGACCCGCTTCACGGCTTCGATGCCGGCAGCTACCGAGGCCTGCACCTCAGAGACATCGCCCCGCACGATCACGGTGACGCGCCCACTGCTAATTTTCTCGTAGCCCACCAAGGTGACGCGCGCTGCCTTCACCATGGCATCGGCCGCTTCCACTACTGCTGGGAAACCCAGCGTTTCAATCATTCCAACTGCGATGGCCATAGGGACTCCTTACGCTGAGATGGGTTTACCAGCTTCTGCGCTAGGTGCGAAACTGCTCCACCGCTTCGGTGTAGCGAATGGGCAGCACGTACTCCAGGTTTTCATGCGGCCGAGCAATGATGTGGTGGGAGAGCACCTCGCCACCGCTTACCCGCTTGGCAGATTCCAAACCGGCAGCTACCGAGGCCTGCACCTCGGAGACGTCACCCCGCACGATCACAGTGACGCGCCCGCTGCCAATTTTTTCGTAGCCCACCAGCGTGACACGCGCCGCCTTCACCATGGCGTCGGCTGCTTCTACTACTGCTGGAAACCCCCGCGTTTCAATCATTCCAACCGCAATAGGCATATCAACTCTCCACCCCTTTGAACGCCTAGTTCCTAAACACCGTGAAGTTCAACCTCGCAGCCACTGTCTTGCCGATTGGCTTGCTGCTAGGATCTGGCTACTTCGTTGAACTCAAGTGAAGATCCTTCTGTCTCTGCCTCACCTGGTGATCCCTTCAGGAAAACCAACCCTGACTGACCTAGACGGTTCCTCCCCCCTTTTTGCCCAAGAAAGACCTGCTTAGCAACAGACCTCGGACTAGGTTGGGACGAGCCACTAGGAGCCATCGGGATTTCAAGGGAGCCATCGCGCAGGAAGGCAAAACTGTCAACTCTGAGCTCAACCTATCCCTTGCTGATCATACAGAGAATTCGGCTGAGATAGCTCAGAGCGAGGATCCCCAACCTAAGCAGAATGATATCCCCAATCACCCCGAATAAAAATCAATATTCTTAATTGGAGTGATAGCTTTTATTAAGAAAGCACGACTGTTGTTAACTGTTAACAAACAGTTCTTGACACTCCTTCTCCTCAGAGTCACCAGCTTAGCCACTCTTTCCCTGACAGCGCAGCGAAGGGGGCACCTCCAGACTATGCGCTTCCAAGAGGTCGGCTTGGCTTAGCAGCTGCCTGGGGGATCCCTGAGCCCAGACGCGGCCTTGATCCAAAAGGATCACCCAATCGCACACCTCAAGGATCAGCTCCAGATCGTGGGAGGCCAGCAGAAAGGTGTGGCCTACTTGCTGGAAAAAGGCGATTAGCTGCCGTCGCGCCCGCAGATCCAGGTTAGCGGTCGGCTCGTCGTAGAGCACCAACTGGGGCTGCATCGCCAGGATCCCAGCGATGGCAATCAGACGCTTTTCGCCACTGGAGAGGCGGTGGGGTGGGCGATTGGCTAGATGCAGGGTGCCAGTCCTCTGCAGGGCTGACTGTACGGCGGCGATAATCTCCGCTTCAGGCCAACCGAGATTGCGCGGTCCAAAGGCCACATCCTCCGCCACAGAGGCGGCAAACAGTTGGTCATCGGGATCCTGAAACACTAGCCCCACCTCAGGCCGAAATTGGCCAGGTTGCAGCGGCTCCCCAAACAACGTAATCTGCCCAGCGCGGAGGGGCAAGAGACCCGCAAGAGCAAGGAACAGGGTAGTTTTGCCGGCACCATTGGGGCCAATAACTCCCACCCGCTGGCCAACTTCAACTCTGAGATCCACCCCTTGCAGAACCAGTGGGCAACCAGGGTAGGCGACCCACAACTGGCTAACCTCCACCGCTGGCCCTGTCTTCATCAGAAAAAAACGCGGCACGGCAGCCCCAGGATCTAGCCGCCCTCCAACGTAAGACGACTACACTACTATGCAGCAAACTCTGACCCTGGTCTGCAAGCTAGCCCCCCAGCGCAGGCAGCCAAGGCCAGGGACAGAGCTACCTTCACACCTGCGGGATGGAGTTGGCTTTAGCCAAGGGAATAGTCTAGCGTTGCTCCAGATCCTTCTGGCGCCTCTGCAGGGCGGCAGGGGTAAGCTGCAAGGTGGGCACGGTGGGGCTGCTTAGATCAATCTGGAGAATTTCCTCGGGCGTACACTCGCAGTATCGGCCCAGATCCCGCATTTGGTTGAGGATTTGAATTTGCAAGGACAGGCGGTCAGAAAGCGGCCCCAGATAAACATTGCCCAGCTCAGTGTGTAGGGTAATCCCTCCGCCGGCGTGCCAATCCACTGCCCTGATTGGAACTTCAGACAGTTGCAGGGCTTCGAGCAGTGGCGCCCATTGCTCGGGTGGGTGGCTCTCCCAGCTCAGCACCTCCAACTCGGGCAAGGACTCAAGGAAACGGTAGGGATCCGGGGGCAGCCAGTTGCCCTCTCGATCCACCCAACCCGTTTGGTCGCCTCGGCGAGCACGGGCAATTAGCTGCCGTTCCTGCACCTGGACAACAACTCCCACTGGCAGCAACCGCCGCCGCACCTGGACGCTCTGGAAAGGGGAAGCCGGGGATCCCAGCAAGGCTTTTTCCAACGCTGCTGGCTGCACCTGCCAGATGTTTATCGGATAGGTCAGAGGCAATTGCCTCCGGATCCAGTCGGGATCCACCCAGTGGTTACCGCTGACCTGAATTTGCTCTGGTCGACGAATTTGCCAGTAGGGCCGCTGCAGGCTTTGCACCAGCAGTAGCAGGAAAGCTGTGGAACTGGCCAAGCGCCAGGATCCCTGCCAAAAACGGCGACGCCGCTCTTGGCGCAGAAGTTGCCGCCGTCGCAAAAGTTGCTCGCGGCTGGGCGGAGCAAGAGATACCACTGCCTCCCTCTTTCTTCCGGCAGGGAGCAACCTAACCGGCAATTTCCTCGACCTGATCAACCCGCAGCCAGATCGGAGGGGTGGGAACAGCTCCAAACTTAATCTGGATGTAGTCTCCCTTAATCTCCACCACTTCTCCAGCCGTGTCAAAGACGTAGTTGGGGATCATGGGATCACTAGCTTGGGCTTCCAAGCTGCCCTGCAGCTTCTCACGGATGGCTCTTACCAGGGTGCCTCGCTTGATTGCCATTGCCTTTCCCTTCGGTGCTGATTGATGGGTTGAATCTGGGCGCTAGTCCACTTGCGGCTAGCCTACTTTTTCCGTAAGCTGCGAGCCATCTCGCGGAACCTATCTAGGTCAGATCCTCCTCCGCGGCGTGAGGCCACTCCGCTGCCGCTGTTAGAGGTGGGGGAGCCCTGTTCGGCAACAGGTTCAGGAGCTTTGCTTTTTTCTTCAGTCAACTTAACCTTGCTCAAGGAAGACACCTCCTCCACCACCTCTATCTTGCTGCCAGAACCAAAGTCTTTAAAGGTGTGCTTCACAATCCTAGGAGTGCGCATGTATTCGATGTTGCCAAGGGTCTTGGCCTCATCCGGGTTGAGAAAGAAGGTGTTGTCTTTCTTTTTGGCCGGCTGGGAAACCGTTTCTGATAAGCTTTGGGAAGCTGCTCGACCACGAGAGCCGAAAAAGCGCCTGAAGATGCCTACCATTGTCTTTTTGCCTGCAGTGCAAGGAAAGAGGAGCCAATCTCTAGAGGCTGGGTCAGTTAGCCACGGTTACGAAGGTAACGCCCGGCCCACCTCTGAAACCATGTTAAGCTAACTTAGGCCAGTGCGCCTCCTACCTACAGCAAGGATTGCTTACTCAAGCGCTCAAGCTGGGAGGACCTTCCCAGGAAAGGGCCTTTAACCCAACGGCCCCTTGAGGACAGCCAGCCCACTCTAGAGCCCTAGGGATCTCAGCGGCTGGTCCGTATGCTGCCAAAAAAACCGTTTTGGCTTTCTTCTAGAGATAGGCCTTAACTCTCGAAATCAGTTAAACAGCATTCGATCCAACTCAATCTGACAAAAGCTATCACTATTCAGTCCGTTGTTGAGGAAGTCCTATGAATCCGCCAATTTACCTCAAATAGCCTGCTGTGCAAGCGGCACTTTAGCATTGCTTTCCTGAACGAGGTTAGGCTTCGGGAAATTGCCCACCTCTGGCCCTAAAAACCTGCAATACCAGTCTAGGTATAGGTGGTGGGTATCTAGGGGAGGCGGCGGATCCCTCTCAAGCCAAAGAGCTGCTACAAAGCCGCTGGGAAGAACCTTCACCTCTGC
>NZ_JANSJL010000078.1:0-45290 GCF_047502745.1 Synechococcus sp. F70.1 | reverse complement strand
TGGGCTTCTCGCTTTAACGGGGAGCTTTCGCAAGAGCCGTCAGCGAGCAGACCCGGGATGTCCCACCGCGTAGTTTAACTGATTCTGGTTCTGGCAAAAAAGATGCTTTCCATGCTTAAAGATGCCTCAAGTTGGGTTAAGATAGAGCTGTCACTCCTCCTGCATGACCAGGCACGCTTCACAGCTTGGAAAGCGGTGGCCAAGCAGCAGAAGAGTAGGTGCTGTTACGTTTTGAGAGAGATCCATGTTGTTTGTTTTTAACCTGGCAAAGCGTCTACAGCTTGTTCTCCTCACCCTTGTGCTCGGGATGGCTGCAGGGGCGTTTTTGTCCAACCCTGCTGCTGCTGAAACCTACACGGTCAAAATGGGCTCCGATAAGGCCCAGCTCATTTACGATCCCCCTGTCCTCACCATCCAGCAAGGGGATACTGTTCGGTGGGTCAACAACAAGGTCTATCCCCACAACATCGTTTTCGACAAAGTACCCGGTGGCGATGCGGCCCTGGCAGCCAAGCTCTCCCACAAGGCCCTGCTCACTGCTCCCAGCCAAGTGGTCGAGACGGCCTTTGTCGATGTCCCGCCGGGCGAGTACACCTACTACTGCACGCCCCATCGGGGAGCCGGAATGGTTGGCAAGATCATTGTCAAGGGGTAAATCGAACCGTAGGCTAGCAACCCCGACTTCGGCCTGCTGGGGCAGAGCCCTACCCGTAGTAGTATAGAAAAAAAGCTAGCCCTCTCAAAGATGAGGGGGCTTTTTTGCGAAGAGAAGTCTAGCCAGCTTGCTCTTAGGCTGGACAGGCCCTAGCCCCTAACTGTAGTCTCCAGACGGGTTCCCCATGACCACCCCTGTCAAAAGCTACCTGCTCCTAGCGGTTTCCTGCGTCAGCGCCATTGCCGCTGTGGGCTCAATCTTCGAGTTGGCTTCTGGTGAGCCGGACTTTGGCGTTGGCCCCACTAGCATCATCTTGATCGTGGCCGCTCCCCTAGCCGTTTGGCTGTTCCAAGGAGCAGTTGAAGCGGCGCGGGCTGCCAACGCCGGCAAGAGGGGCAAGAAGAGAAAATGAGCAGGTAGAGGTGGGACTCAGCAGGTTTGTTGCAAAGAAACCCGTGATTCTATCTCAGTTTCTGCCGGCTGATGAAACTCAGGCAGCAGCTCTCGTTTTTGCACCGTTCCAAGAGCTGCTTCCAGCTCCGCAGTCGCTAGCGTACAACTGGAGCCGTTGCCGTTTAGCACGGTCTCCGTTACCTGTCCGTTTTTGTCGATCCGATACTCGATCTTGACGTACTCGGGCATCTGCCTGCTCAACAACCCTTTTCCTCCTCCCCATTGTATTGGCTCTATGGCCTCAGTGCGTCCCCCCTTGCAAGCTGCCAAAAGAGATCCCGGCATCCGCCGCGATCTGAGATTGGGTGTGGGGGCGCTGCTGGGCGTGGTCCTCATCGGCACTCTCTGGTACCACTGGGTGGAGCAGTGGCCGTGGGTGGAAGCCTTTTACATGAGCGTCATCACCCTAACCACTGTAGGCTTTATGGAGGTGAGGCCGCTTGGGGATCGGGGACGCTTGTTCACAGCGGCCTTGATCCTGATGGGGGTCTTGAGCATCGGGTTTATGGTGAATCGCTTTACGGAGGCCCTCATCCAAGGGCATTTTCAGGAAGGGATCCGGCGGCGGAAGTGGAAGAGACAAATGGAAGCGCTGAACAACCACTACATCGTTTGCGGTTTTGGGCGTATTGGGCGGCAGGTGGCCCAAGAGTTGCAGGCAGAGGGGGTGCCGTTTTTGGTGATCGATCAATCTGCCGAAGCTATTCAGGTGGCGCAAGAGCTGGGATACATCGCTCTCCAGGGAGACAGCACCCTCGATGACACCTTGCTGGCAGCGCGGGTGCAGCAGGCCGAGGGGCTGATCGCCGCACTCTCCACCGATGCCGAGAACCTCTATGTGGTGCTGTCGGCCCGCACCCTGAACCCTCGCATCCGCACCGTTGCCCGCGCCAACACGGAAGAGGCTTTGCAAAAGCTGCAGCGGGCAGGTGTCACCCACGCTATTTCCCCCTTCATTACGGGCGGAAAGCGGATGGCAGCAGCTGCCTTGCGCCCCCGCGTGGTGGACTTTGTGGATGGGATCCTGTCCGGTCGGGATCGTACCTTTTACCTAGAGGAGTACGAGCTGGTGGCTCAAGAATGCCCCTATGTTGGCCAAACCTTGGGGGAAGCCAAATTGCGAGCCCGATCTGGCGCTTTGGTGGTGGCGATTCGGCGAGCCGATGGCCAGCTTATTGGCGGACCCACCAGCGACACCTTGCTGCAGCCAGGGGATCTGCTGCTGTGTATGGGCACGGCCGAGCAGTTGCGCCGCCTGGGTCAGTTGCTCTATCCCCGCCCCTAGGTGGAGCCGGCTAAATACGCCTGAGGATGCTGGAACCGTGGGAATCGGTGCCACAGGTTTTCAAGAGTCCGTAGGTCTGGGCCAACTCCTCCCCGATCGCCGTCTCTTCTGGGCTGGGAGCCCAAGGTTCCGGATTCTTGTAGGCGTAGTAGACTTCGAGGCCGTCGATTCCTAGGGCCGCTGCTGCCGGGACGAGGACTTCTGCAGGCAGCCAGTAGCGAAAGGGATGGGCCAATACCGCCAACCCTCCTGCTGCTTGAATGGCCCCAATGGCCTCAGCAGCACCTAGGCCGGGCACTTGCTCGCCTTGGATGTAGGGATCCAAAGCGGGGTCGGCAGGATCAAACCCGTAGCCAAGAATATGCACCTCGCAGCCCAGCAAGTTGGCTGTAATCTCGATCCCCGACCAGAGGATGGGATCACCGGGGCGATCCAGGTGGGCGCGGGCCTGTTGGTAACCCTTCAGGGTGTGGTGATCGGTGATGGCCAGGCCCTGGAGGCCATGCCGGCGCGCCTGCTCCGCCAGTTCCACCGGATCCATTTGCCCATCCGAACAGCGGGTGTGCAGGTGAAAGTTGTACTGCCAGGGACAAGAAAGGGGGCCGATCCCTTGCAGCACTCGCCGCAACTCTGCTGCCGAAGCAGTTTGACAGGGATCCCGTTGCAAACTAATCAGCATGACAGCCCTTGAGTCTCAACCAGGCATCTCTCCAGAGAAGTAAACTTTGGAGTTTTATCTTTTGTTAAGCAGGTTCACCCATTCTAGCCAGGGCAAGGGAGGGTCGCTAGGTGTCAAGAGCTACAGAATGGGCCAGGGATCCCTAGGGGTTGGCCAAGATCTCTTCGGCAGCTTTGAGAGCTGCTCCAGGAGAGAAGTCGCTGTAGCCCAGGGTGTGCAGGGTCGATTCCAGAGCAGCCAGGGTTGTGAGAATATCGCGCTCGCTCACGAAGCCCAGGTGGCCGATGCGGAAGATCTTGCCCTTGAGGTGATCTTGGCCAGCAGCAAGGGCAATGTCGAAGTGTTTCTTCAGGGTGCTGCGGAGGGTGTCGGCGTTGATCCCTTCCGGAGCCAGCACGGCTGTTACCGAGGGGCTGGCTGCTGACTCGGGGTTGACCAAAAGCTTCAGCCCCAGGGCCTTGACACCGGCGCGGGTGGCCTGGGCCAAGCGGGCATGGCGGCGGTAGATGGCCTCCAATCCTTCGGCCCGCATTAGGCGCAGGGTAACCTGTAGGGCGTAGAACAGGTTCACTGCCGGCGTAAAGGGAGTGGTGCCTTGGCGCAGGGCCTTTTGGGCAAGCTTAAAGCTCCAGTAGTACTTGGGAAAGCGAGAGCGCTCGGCAGCAGCCATGGCCCGCGGGCTAACAGCTACAAACCCCAGCCCTGGCGGGATCATGTAGCCCTTTTGGGATCCAGAGGCCACCACATCCAAGCCCCACTCGTCCATGGGCACCGGCATGGCTCCCAAACTGGTGACGGCATCCACAATTACCAAGGCTTCCCCATGCTCGCGGGCGGCAGCCGCAATGGCCTGCACATCGTTGGCCACGCCGCTAGAGGTTTCTGAATGGGTGAGGATGACCGCCTTGATGGTCTTCTCCCGGTCAGCAGCCAGCTTCTCCTGGAAGACTTCGACGGGATAGGGCACGCCCCAGGGGGTTTCTATCCGCTCACACTGCAGACCGAATTGCTCCGACATCTCGGCCCAGCGCTCGCCAAACTTGCCGTTGACCCCTACCAAGACGCGATCCCCAGGGCTGAGGGTGTTGAGGATCCCGGCTTCCATCGCCCCGGTGCCGCTGGAGGCAAAGACAAACACATCCGAAGTAGTCTGGTGCAGCCAGCGCAGCCCATCCGTCACCTCTTCCAGAATGGCGGTGAACTCTTTGCTGCGGTGCTCGATGGGCCCCCGCGCCATGGCCAGCAGCGCACTCTCGGGAACGGGAGTGGGGCCCGGGATCATCAACATTAACTTGTCTTTCATGCGTGTCCCGCTGGGGAGGTCAGCTTCAAGAGGTGGCGGCCAGATTCGAACTGGCGCATAGAGGTTTTGCAGACCTCTGCCTTACCACTTGGCTACGCCACCCTACTGCTCATAGATTATCGTAATCCGAAAAGGGGATCCCTCTTCCACTTGCCGCCGTCAATGGTAGCAGCTCTCGGTTCGGCCATACTTATTTTCGCCGGCAACTGCCCGAAAACGTTGCCAAACCAAAAGGCGGCTCGAGCTTCCCCGACGGCTGCAGTTGAATCCTCGGCATCTCAGGGTGTTTTAAGTTTTGCCCAAAGGGTAGCCGCGGGGGGTGATTAGCCACCTGCCGTAGCGAAAGGTCTGCGAGTTGCCGATCAAGACCAGGGTGAACATATCCACCGCCTCGGGATCTACCTCCCCCAGCGTGGTGAGGTGGAGGGTCTCGCCGGGGCGGTAGAGGTTGCGGGCCACTGCCACCGGAGTACGGGCAGAGCGGGCTCGGCGAAAGATCTGCAGCGCCTTGAGAAAGGGATCCAAGCGCTGCGGCGAGCGAGGGTTATACAGAGCTACCACAAAGTCAGTCCGGGCAGCGGCCTGCAGGCGTTGCTCGATGGCCGGCCAGGGAGTGAGCCGATCCGAGAGGGAGATGGCGCAAAAGTCCTGCATCAGGGGTGCCCCTAGCCGGGCAGCAGCAGCCTGAAGCGCAGAGATCCCTGGCAGCACCTCCAGAGAGGGGCGGATCCCATCCCAACCAGCACGGGCCAGGCACTCCAGCACCAGACCGGCCATGCCGTAGATCCCCGCATCTCCCGAAGAGATCACCGCCACCTGCAGCCCCTGCTGGGCCAGGGCAATGGCTCGCTGCGCTCGCTGCACCTCCTGCGTGATGGGAAAGGCTTCGCAAATCTGGCCGGGGCGCAGGAGGGGCGCCACCAAGTCCAGGTAGAGCTGGTAGCCGATTACCGCGTCGGCTTGGGCCAAAGCCAGCCGGGCAGCCAGCGTCAATTGGGCGGGATCCCCAGGGCCGGTGCCAATCAGCCACAGGTGCCCGGCGCGAGGCGAATACTCTCGGGCAGCGCGGGCAATGGCTAGGGTACAAGCTCCCTCGCTTTCGGAGGCAAAGACCTGCTTGGGGCAGAGGAGAGTAGCTCTCGCTGGGGCTGGATCGCTATCCCCTGAGCAGCGCTGGGCCGCCAAAAGGGCAGCCGCCTCTGCCACCGAAGGGGTGCCCACCGCCTGTTGCACCGCCTCCGAAGGGTGGGGAACTGGCATCCTCGCCAGGGCCTCGGCCGAGAAAAACTGAATGGGCCAGCCGTAGGCTTGGGCCAGCTCCACAAGTCCTGCCTCATCCCGTTTCAGCTCTAGGGTCGCCAAGCCGGCAATGGCCTCGAAAGCCAGCCCCTGGCTCTGCAACAGGCGCCGCAGGGATCCCTCTAGCCAGGCGCGGCTAGTGCCCCGCTCGCAGCCCACCCCCACCCACAGCACCCGCGGATGCCAGTGAACGGTGGGGATCTTGTTCTTGTCCAAAGAAGTTGAATACTCGCTGATCCGGATCTGGGCCACCGCCTGGCTAGGAGCAGTGCTCAAGAGAGGGTGATCTGCCGGCCAAGCCCGCCGCCAGAGCTGCGTGCCACAGGTTTGCTCAACAGCCACTGGCTCTCCTCGCGCCAAAGCAGCAGCCACCTCGTTCCAATCGCCAGCGCCCCGCCGCCAACCGTAGGGATCCCCCAGCAAATCCACAGGCGGGATCCCCAGCCCCTCCGAGGCGGAGGTGAGGACGGGCTCGGCTCCCAAAGCAGCCGCCACCCGCCGCGCCAAGGCATCAGCTCCCCCCACATGTCCGCCACAGAGGCTGATGGCCCAGCGGCCAGCTTCGTCCACTACCACCACCGCCGGATCCCGGTATTTGTCCTGCAAGAGGGGAGCAATGAGCCGCACCACCGACCCAACGGGCAAGACAAAGATACAGCCCTGCACCTGCGGCCAGCTCTGGGCCACTGCTGCCGCTAGGGATCCGGGTAGGGGATCCCCGTAAGCTTGCCAGGGCGGAGGCAGGGGCTCTCCTTGGGAGTTGGCCTTGCTCCAGCAGATCCACTCCTCCGGCAGCAGCGACAGCAAAGGCTGGGCCAACTGGCGACCGCGGGGAGTAGGGGCAAACAGGGCAAGCTTCATCACCTGGGAGGGGAGAGTCCTATACTGGACTATAGAGTCACCCACGGACAGTGCTGATGTTGGGCCCCCTTGGACTGCTGCTGCCCCTCATTCCGCTGGAGGCTTTGCTTTCCACAAAGGGGCTAATGTTCTTACTGCTTTCAGCCTATGGCGGGGCGATGTGGACATTTTTGAGCGGCGCACCGCGGGTCTACACCATCATCGTGCCCGATCTGGAGCAGGCAAGGGGGTTCTACGAGAAGGTGTTGAAGCTGCCGGAGGCGGAGCTGCCGCTGCAGTACTACTACGGCTATGAGCAAAGCGTCGTCAGCTCTAGCCTGGGCTCCGTCTACTTCCCGGGGGATCTTGGCCTTGGCTCCCGCCTTGACGCCAAGGGCCAGCCCGCCTCGAAAACCCTCGATACCTCTGGCCTTTGGTACCAGCTCTCTGACGCAGTGCAGCTGCACGTGATCCCTGGCTCTACGGATCCCTATGCGGCTACATCCTCCAGGCCTTTGTCAACCTACGGGACAACGGCAGGCCGCAGCGGCAGCGCTCGCTATCGCCACGCCAGCTATGAGCGGGAGGCCCTCAAGGCCCTCCTGAGGCGGATTAACAAACAAGGGATCCGCAACAGTGTCCGCTCCGAGAAGCCCTTGGTTTTCTGGGTGCGGGATCCGCAAGGCCAAATCATCGAATTTGCCGAGCTGAGGAGCTGAGGCAATCCTGGTACCATAACAGCAACAGCTAAGGAAACGCCGATGAAAGCAACGCAACGGGTGCTGCTGGTGGGCTTGGCCTTGCTTTGCCTGTGGGCAGGGGTTGGACTGCCAGCAACAGCTCTGTCTCGAGCCAAAGACAATCCGGCAGTTACCGCCCCATCCCAAGCCAAGGATTTCATCACTACCGAGTCAGGCTTGCAGTACTACGACGTTGTGGAAGGGACAGGGCCTTCCCCGCAGCCAGGGCAAAAGGTGGTGGTGAACTACGTGGGCAAACTTCAGGATGGTACGGTCTTCGATAGCTCCTACAAGCGCAATCAACCCTTTACCTTTACCTACGGGGCAGGGCAGGTGATCCCTGGCTGGGAAGAAGGTCTGGCCACGATGCGCGTGGGGGGTAAGCGGTACTTGCGCATCCCGCCGGAGTTGGCCTACGGCAGCCGCGGTGCTGGCGGCGTGATCCCTCCCAACGCCACCCTAGACTTTGAGGTGGAGTTGCTGGCCATCCAGTAATCTCGTTGGGCCTGTGCAGCAACTTTCTCTCCCTCAGCTTCCTGCCGCTACAGCAGATCCTGCCTCAGCGAAAGCCTATCTGCGCCAGCACTTTCGCCAGCTACGGCAGGGGTTGGATCGAGCTCTTATCAGCCAAAAGATCGTGGCTCATTTGGCCTCTTGTTCCCAAATCCTGGCCGCCAAAACCATCCTGGCTTATGTGGCTTTCGGCTCAGAGGTGGATCTGGGATCCCTATTTGTCCTTTTTCCAGAGAAGCAGTGGGGGATCCCTCGCTGCTTGCCCCAGCGGCAGTTGCGCTGGCACCGCTACAATCCGGCTGAGCTAGTCCCCAACCGCTGGGGTTTGCTGGAACCCTCCTCCACCAGCCCCGTTGTCGACCCGGGCGAGGCGGATTTAATCCTCGTGCCTGCCCTGGCCTGCGATCGCTGGGGGAGGCGCTTAGGCTACGGAGGAGGATACTATGACCGGTTTCTGGCCTCCCTACCAAATCCCACCGTGCCCAAGTGGGGCATTGTCCCGCAGGCCTGTCTGCTGGAGCAGCCCCTCCCCTGCGATCCCTGGGATCAGCGCCTGGACGGGATCCAAACCGAAGAGGGGTTTTACCCAGCAAGGAATCCCCTAGACTAAGGGGGTAGGCCTTGGAGGAGAGAGCATGAGCCAAGTTTGGGAGCACAGGCAGCGTCTAGCCCAAAGGTTCTCTTCCCTTGCTTGGAGTCTGGCTTGGGTGGTCTTGGCGGCGCTCCTAGCGGGTTTTGGGAAGATCCCGCTGCAACTTAAGGATCTCCACGTCACCTCCTGCCCCGATACCCCTGAATACACCAACCTGGTAACCAGCAACGGCAACCCCATACCGGCCAGGTGCCTGTTTATCGAGGGCACAGTTGTCAACCGCTCCAAGAATACCGTGCTGAATGCCGACGTCTTTGGTCGCCTCTATGATGCCAACGGCAACGAAGTTCTGCCGGAGCGCACCCGCCTGGGGGCAATTGCCGAAGTTCCTCCTGGGGAAAGCCCCTTCTCCATTCGCATCTCCGTGCCCGTGACCAGCCCCCTGCCCTTGACCCTGGAGCAATTTAAGGCCAGCGGCTTCAGCGGCACCGTGCGCCGTTAGCCTTAAAGCTGACGGGTAAACTCCACCTGGGCTGGGCGCCCTGGAAGATGGAGCTGGGCAACCAC
Source organism: Synechococcus sp. F70.1 (assembly GCF_047502745.1). Classification (NCBI taxonomy): domain Bacteria; kingdom Bacillati; phylum Cyanobacteriota; class Cyanophyceae; order Synechococcales; family Synechococcaceae; genus Synechococcus; species Synechococcus sp. F70.1. The sequence continues at coordinate 36,364 of NZ_JANSJL010000078.1, read as the reverse complement.
CGGCGGGGTTTGGGCAATGAGGCGGCCCCGGCGGAAAACATACAGACAGGGTGGCTTGAGGCGAATGGCTTCGACGACATCGGCAGCTTGGAGCACCACCAAATCGGCGCGGCAGCCAGGCTGGAGCCCGTAGCCCTCCAGGCCCAGCAGGCGGGCTGGGTTTTCGGTTACCGCTAGGAAGCACTGCCGCATCTGCTCATAGCCTGTCATCTGGGCAGCGTGGACGGCCATGTGGGCCACTTCCAGCATGTTGCCGCTGCCCAGAGGGTACCAGGGATCCATCACACAGTCCTGGCCAAAAGCCACCGTCAGCCCGGCGGCCATCAGCTCCGGCACTCGCGTCAGCCCCCGCCGCTTGGGGTAGGTGTCCTGGCGGCCCTGTAGCACCAGGTTGACCAGCGGGTTGGCGACCACTCCCAGCTCTGCCTCGGCCATTAGGGGGATTAGCTTGCTCACGTAGGCGTTGTCCATCGAGTGCATCGAGGTGAGGTGGGAGGCCGTCACTCGACCCTGCAGACCCAGCCGCAGCGTCTCATAAGCCAAGGTCTCGACGTGGCGGGAGAGGGGGTCGTCTGTTTCGTCGCAGTGCAGATCCACCCGCAGGCCCCGCGCGGCTGCAATCTCGCACAGAGCCCGCACTGAAGCAGCTCCTTCGGCCATCGTCCGCTCGAAGTGGGGGATCCCACCCACCACCTCCACCCCCAAATCCAGAGCCTTCTCCAAAAGCTGCACCGCCCCCGGCGAGCGGTAGTAGCCATCTTGGGGAAAGGCCACCAGTTGCAAATCCAGGTAGGGGGATACTTTTTGCTTGACCTCCAGCAAGGCCCGCACCGCCAACAAGTTGGGATCGCACACGTCCACATGGGCGCGGATGGCTAGGATCCCGCGCGCCACTGCCCAGTCGCAGTAGGTTAGAGCCCGCTCGATGACCGCCTCCGGAGTGAGCAGTGGCTTCAACTCTCCCCAGAGGGCGATCCCTTCCAGCAAGGTGCCCGATTGGTTGACACGCGGGATCCCGTAGGTGAGGGCAGCATCCAGGTGAAAGTGGGCATCCACAAAGGGGGGCGACACCAAGCGGCCGCTCACATCGATCTCCTGGGGAGCAGTAGCCTGCAGATTTGCCTCCAGGGCAACGATGCGCTCCCCCTCGATGCCGATGTCGATTCCCTTACGGCCATCTGGCAAATTGGCCCGGCGCAAAATCCAATCCATCCACCTCTTCCAAACCCGGCTTGACCATTTTCTCGCCAGCGGTAGCTACCTCAATGGCAAGCTCGATACAGGGATTCCAGCTTGGGCAGGTAAGGCAGGAGTCCAGGAAGCGGCGCACGATGTCTGACCGCCCATGCAGCAACAAGAAGGCCATCACCGGCACCTTGTTGCGGATAAACACCTCGTGATGGTTGAGGTCGGGGCTGGATCCCACCACCTTCAGTTAGCCGTCTACATAGGCACGAGCCTTCTGGGGGATTGCCGCCAACGCGCCGTTCGGCTTGTCCTGGTAGTTAACCTTTGCAGAGGATCTGGGGCCCCGTCGCCACGCTCCCATTGGCCCTGGGCCGGCGGCTCTCCCTCCCAGGCGGCTCGGACAAAGCGTGTATGGTAGATAAAAGCCTGTTTTCGGGTATTTCCTCGTCCCTATGCCCAGGGTTAGCGCCTCTCGCCAGCAGACCGACCTTGGTTTGAGCCTTGCCCAGGCCAAGGGGCTAAAACCCTATCAGCGCAAGCAACTGCAACGTCTTTACCAACTGCGACTGCCCCCCAATCGGCTGGTGACGGTGGAGTTTGCCCAAAGGCTGGGAGCCCTCACTCAAGATCTGGAAAGCCAGCCCATCAGTGTCTACCTCAATCGGCGGGGCCAAGTGATTCGCGTGGGGCTGGGATCCCCTTTTGAAACGCAGATCCCGGCTTGGGAGCTGCCGCGCCAGGGGGCGGAGCGCCTGTCCGGGATCCGCTGCATCACCACCCAAGTGGGCCCAGGGGGTCCTAGCCAAAAAGCGCTGACAGCTATGGCCCTCCAGCGGCTGGATGCCCTCATTACCCTCTCGGTCTCTCCCCTAGAGGGACGGCTGCGCCGCGGCGGGGGGGCCACGGGCTTTGTCAAGTGCGCCTACCTGGCCCATCTGGTGCCGGAGGAAGGGCGCCGCTGGCAGGTTTCTGAGCCTTTGCCGTTGGGGACCCTGGCAGAACAAGATCTGCAGGAGCTGGTGACGGAGCTAGAAGATGGCTTTCGGCGCCAAGCAACCGCCCGCCAGGTGGATCCCAAGCAAGAGCGGGCCATCCTAGTGGGGCTGCAGGGGCCGGGCCAAAGCTACGAGGATCTCATGGACGCCTTGGCGGAACTGGGCCGCTTGGTGGAGAGCGCCGGCGGACAGGTGCTCCAGACCATCTGGCAGCGGCGGGAGAGCCCCGATTCCGCCACGGTCATCGGCTCGGGTAAAGTCCAGGAGTTGGCCTTGCTGGTGCAGGATTTGGGGGCCAACCTGGTTGTGTTCGACCGCGAGCTCACCCCCAGCCAGGTGCGCAACCTAGAGGAGACCCTGGGGGTGCGAGTGGTGGATCGCAGCGAGGTGATCCTGGATATCTTTGCCCAGCGGGCCAGAACCCGGGCCGGGAAGTTGCAAGTGGAGCTGGCACAACTGCAGTATCTGCTGCCCCGCTTGGCTGGTCGCGGTCGCACCATGTCGCGGTTGGGGGGTGGAATTGGCACGCGGGGGCCGGGGGAAACCCAGTTGGAAACGGAGCGGCGGGCCATCCAGCGGCGCATCAGCAAGCTGCGGCAGGAAGTGGAAGAGCTGCGCCGCCACCGCCAGCGGCTGCGCCAACGGCGGGAGGGATCCCAAATTCCTGTGGTGGCCCTGGTGGGCTACACCAACGCTGGTAAATCTACCCTTCTCAACGCCCTCACCCACGCCCAGGTCTACGTGGCTGACCAACTCTTTGCCACCCTGGATCCCACCACGCGGCGGCTGGAGCTGCCCGGCCAGCAGGCGGTGCTCTTGACCGACACCGTGGGATTTTTAACTGAGCTGCCTGAGCAATTGGTAGAGGCATTCCAGGCCACGCTGGAGGAGGTGACGGAGGCCGATGCCCTGCTGCATGTGGTGGATCTCTCCCACCCCAACTGGGAAGGGCAAATCGAGGCGGTGGAAAAATTGCTGGACCAGATGCCCCTGACCACCGGTCCCCGACAATTGGTGTTCAACAAAATTGACCGCCTGGATCCCGAGTGGGTGGAAGATGTCCGCCTGCTCTACCCCAAGGCTTTGTTTGTTTCCGCTGCCACTGGCCAAAACCTGGATCAGTTGCGCCACACCTTGGCCCAGTTTGCGGCTGCCTTTGGTTCCAGCTCCTTGGCGGCAGATCCCTTCCCTAAAGCATTCCATTAGAAAATCCAAACTTGCCGGCTGTCCTCTCCCTTCCCCCTGCCTCAACATTCAGTTACATTGCAACTAGGTTCAGTTACACGCCAAGTTGCCGTCTGGCAGAGGGGGAGGACATGGCCGCTATGGCAGTTGCACCGCGCTCGGCGCATCTCACACTGCAGACGCTGCCTATTGGCGCCGATACCCTTGCCATCCGCTCCCAGGACTGGGATCGGGATCGGTTTGACATCGAGTTTGCCCTGGAAAATGGCACCACCTATAACTCCTTTTTGATCCGCGGCGAGAAGGTGGCCCTCATTGACACCTCCCACGAGAAGTTTCGGCAGTTGTACTTGGATCTGCTGCGAGGCCTCCTGGATCCCGCCACAATCGACTACCTGGTGGTCAGCCACACCGAGCCAGATCACAGCGGCCTAGTGGGGGACCTGTTGGAGCTGGCGCCCCAGCTGACGGTGGTGGCCTCTAAAGTGGCCGTGCAGTTTCTAGAAAACCTGGTGCATCGGCCCTTCCGGCACCTGGTGGTGAAGCAGGGGGATCGCCTGGATCTGGGCAAGGGGCATGTCCTGGAGTTCATCTCGGCTCCCAACCTGCACTGGCCCGACACCATCCTCACCTACGACCACGGCACCCAGATCCTCTACACCTGCGACGTCTTTGGGATGCACTACTGCGACGACTTGGCTTGGGATGAGCATCCCCACCTGCTGCAGGCCGACTTTAAGCTCTACTACGACTGCCTCATGGCGCCCAACGCCCGCTCCGTGCTCTCGGCTCTCAAGCGCATGGAAGCCCTACCTCCCATTGCGGCCATCGCCACCGGCCACGGCCCCCTACTGCGGCATCACTTGTCTAAGTGGGTAGAGCACTACCGCCGCTGGAGTCTAGAGCAGGCCAAAGCCGAACGGCTGGTGGCTGTCTTTTACCTGTCGGGATATGGCCAGGCGGAAACGCTGGCTCAAGCCATTGCCCGCGGGATCCAAAAAACCGGCGTTGCCGTAGAGCTGGCGGATCTGCGGCTGCTGGATGCCCATGAGGTGCGGGAGCTAACCAGCTTGGCTGCCGGTGTGGTGATCGGCATGCCCCCCCAATCGGGGCCCGAGGCAGCCACCACGCAGATGCTGCTGAAAACTCTCCTGGCTGCTGCCCACGGCAAGCAGGGCTTTGGCCTGTTTGAGTCGGGGGGAGAAGACGACGAGTCGGTCTACCTCTGCCGCAACACTTTGCAGGAGCTGGGTGCCAAGGAAGTGTTTCCGCCCATCCTCCTCAAGCAGCCTGTGAACGAAACCCTGCTGCAGCTGGCGGAAGAGGCTGGCACCGACCTAGGGCAATGGCTGACCCGGGATCGCAGCATTCAGCAAATGAAAGCTCTAGATGCTGACCTGGATCGCGCTCTGGGTCGCATCAGCAATGGCCTTTACATCCTCACCGCCCGCAAAGGGCAGGCCACTAGCGCCATGCTTGCCTCCTGGGTAGCCCAGGCCAGCTCTGATCCGCCGGGGATCAGCGTTGCGGTGGCCAAGGATCGGGCCATCGAGTCTTTCCTGCAAGTGGGAGACACCTTTGTCCTCAACGTGCTGCAGGAGGGCCATCACCAGTCCTTGATGCGCCACTTTCTCAAGCGGTTTCCTCCAGGGGCCGACCGCTTTGCTGGCGTCAAGACCTACCCTGCCGCCAACGGATCCCCTATCCTTGCCGATGCCTTGGCCTACCTGGAGTGCCGCGTGGCCAGCCGCCTAGAAACCAGTGACCACTGGGTGGTCTACAGCATCCTTGAGGCAGGACGGGTCTCCAGTCCTGAGGGCCTCACTGCGGTGCACCACCGAAAGGTGGGGAATCACTACTGATCGTCAATAAGACAGCCGATACCCTAGACCGCTGGGATGCAAGACAAAAGAGCTGTCTTGTCCCAAGGGAATCCCCTCTGCCTTGAGCGGAAAAGGCAGCTTTGGGGCTTCTTGCTCTGCTTGTTGGGCTAGGCGGTAGAAGCTGCTACCCGCAGAGGGAAGGGCAGAAGGTGCATGCTGCTGTTGCCAGCGCTGGTAGGGGTTGAGCTGGGCTTCCTCCAAGCTGAGATCCAGGGAGGCGGCGAGGGAAGACAGGGGCAAAGCGGCCACCTGCTCGGGATAGGCCCACCCTCTCAGCCCAAACGCTACAGCCAAAAGGCAACTGATCCTCCAAAAACCAGTGAAATGCCGGAAATGTTGCATAACTAGGCGCCCTGCTGCACTCCAAGAAGGCAGCTCCCAGCTTGCCAAGACGAAACCTAGAAAGGTGTGACCAAGATCCCAGGGCGTTTGTGATCTTGGCTTATCCAGGGCTAGATTTACCTGGGCGATCCCCACGGCCAGGTTGCGTGTAGGCCTGCCAAGCCAGATCCAGAAGTCCATCCAACACCGCCGCTGCTACAGCGGGGCCGCCTTTACGTCCCTCGGTGCGGATGTGGGGTACCATCGAATCGGCCAGCTCCTGCTTGGCTTTCACCACGTTCACAAACCCAGCCGGCGTCGCGATCACGAGGGCGGGGGCTACTTCCTTCGCTGTAATCAGTTGCACTAGGGTGGTGAGGGCAGTCTGGGACTGGCCGATGACAAAGATGGCCTCCGGGTAGCGCTGAGCCAGGGTCTGCAGGCCCCAGGCAGAGCGGGTCTTGTCCTTCTGGGGGCGGGTGACAGCTTCGCTGCCGCAGTAGATGGGGTTGGAAAAGGTGTTCTGCACAGCCCGCGCAATGCCCACCTGCACCATTGGCTCGTCCACCACGATGGTGGTGCGCGCTGCCAGGGCTGCCGCCCCTGCTTGCAGAGCCTCGTTGGCAAACCGGATGAGGTGGAGATACTCGAAGTCTGCGGTAGCGTAAATTACCCGACGCACCACCTCGTATTCGGCAGGAGAAAGCCCATGCTTGCCCACCTCTTGGTCGATAATCATCAGGCTTTCCGCATCGGTGACATGCCACTCCATCGGCTTTAGACCTCGCCCGCCGGCTACCCTTAACAGCAGCATTGTATCTTTGACGTCCTCCCCTGCCTCCTGCTTAAAGGCGGGGCCTCCACAGAGCTAGAGGTGCTTGTCTCCCCAGCCCCGCTAAGTGCCCTTGGGTAAAGTCTCTGCCAGCCGATGCCCGCAGTTGGCAAAATTTGCCCTCTACAGCGCTTGCCCAAGCGCGTTCGACACCGGTTGACACGTCTGCACCTTCTCGCCCTGGCAGCGCGGAGCGCTCTATAAAGCCCCCCATTGGCGGCAAAACCGTCGTCTAGCCGGGAGGCCAGCCCATGGGTCGACCGCCGAGAACGTGAATGTGGAGATGAAAGACAGTTTGGCCACCGTCTTCTCCGTCGTTGATGACCAAGCGGTAGCCTTTGTCTAGGCCAGCTGCAGCAGCCACCCGTTGGGCTGTCAACAGTAGGTGCCCCAACAGCGCCTCATGCTCAGGTTTGGCCTGGGAAATCCGGGGAATGGGCTCCTTGGGCACCACCAGGATGTGGACAGGGGCCTGGGGAGCAATGTCTTTGAAAGCAATTGCCCTCTCGTCTTCGTAGACGATTTGGGCGGGGATCTCCCTACGGATGATCTTGCTGAAAACCGTGTCGCTCATGGGTGGTGACAAACAAGTTCTGCCCTTAGCCTACCTGTTTGTGACTCTAAACTGCCGTGGCTGCATGAGCTAGACTCTTTCTTCTATCCAGCTCGGTATCGGATTTTGGACGCTTGGCTTAGCAGAAGAACTAGGAGCAGGAAGGTGGAACTCGAGGCGCGGCCGGCCGACACCGTAAGTGAGGGTGTAGCTCCAGCTTAGGCAGCGCAGCCAGAGGCGCGGGTAGCGAGGCTCCAGCCAGAGCTGCAGGCGCCGCAGCAGCTTGGGGAACCAGCCCCCCAGCAAGGCCGAGAGCAAGGCCAGGCCGGTGTAGCTGAAATAGGTGGGTAGCCACTGGGCAAAGCCTTCCGCCCCCACTGCCTCCCAAATCCACAGCAGCAGCCGTGGGTTCCGCAGAGCTGCCTTGATAGCCATGCGGTTAAAGGCCAGCCAGCCAGCCCGGTCTTTGATAAAGTCGTCCACCACCTCTGGCGGCTCGGTAGTGAGAATGCCAAAGAAGCTGTTGAGGATGGCGTTGATGCGCTCGGGCGGCAGTACCTTACCGGTGGGCACCATCATGCCGCGGGAAAACAGCCAGGTCACCGCCGAGTTGCCCTGATAGGCGCGGATCTGGGCTAGGTCGGCCGCTTTGAGCAGATCATGGCGCAGGGCTGTGTCCAGTAGGTCACAAAGGCGGGGGCAGTTGCGCACCAGGGATCCAAACCCCGTAAAGCTCAAGGGCGACTGTAGGGCTGCCGCATCCCCAATCAAGAGAACACGGTCGAAGGGCTCTGCGGGAGCTGGCTGCCGGCCAAAGCGTCCGGGGATATAGCCAAAGGTGGCCTTCTTCCACTGCAGGCGCTCTGGGTCACAGCGGCGGTACTCAGGCAGGATGGTGAAAAAGTCTTCATACAACTCCAAGAGGGAGCCCGGGTTTTCCGGGTGTACTTGGTGGTAGTAGAACAGGTAGAAGGTGAGATCCTCCCCTGGCCCAGGGAACAGTTCCCAGATCAGTTGTCGACCGCGGCTGATGTCTCCATGGCTGGCCAGGATGTCGCCAAACTGGGGATCCCAAACTCCCGGCTCAAACCCCCCTGCAATGGTAGCTCCCACCGTGGGGCAAACGCTGTCAAAGGCGCGGCGGCCGTAGAGCTGCTGGGCAACGGGGGAGGCCGTCCCCATGGCGTCCACCAACAGGCGGGTTCCCAGGCAGAACTCTTCTTGAGTGGTTAAGTCCCTAACCACCACCGTGACGCCTTGCTCCTCGATATAGGCCCGCTGGAACTCACTGCGCTCGTAGATGGCGCCGCCGCAGGCTTTTAGGATCTGGCCGCAGAGCTGCAGGAGTTTTTCGGCATCGATGGCCAGGTTGAGCACCGTCGGCGTGTGCAGGACGGGCGCGCGTACAGGGCTGTTGCCATCAAAAAACTTGTTGAACCCATCGGTGTATTCCCGCAGAATCAGGCTCTCCATCTCCTCAGGGCTGAGGAGGCCGAAGTCCACCAGGGTCTGCAGCTCCCGCCGCGAGATGTTCCACTCCCGATTCATGCGGCCAAAGGGAAGCCGTTCCACCAAGGCCACGCGGTAGCCCAGGCGGGCCATGGCCGCGCCGTAGATGGCTCCCAGGGCTCCGCCCACCACCACCAAGTCCCACTCCAAGGGTGCAGGTTGGGGGGCAGGCTGACGCAACAGCACCGCTGGCCGCTGAGTAGGAGGGGACTGTACCTCCTCCCGCCAGCGCCTCTCCCACCAGTAAACCCGCTGCAGGTCAAACTCGCCGTTGGGGATGCGGCGGAAATACTTTACCGTCTGCGGGTAAAAGGGCTCCAGTTGCTCAAAGATGGATCCCTGGCTGAGATCGATAGGGGGCAACTGCGGGTAGCGGTGGGGAAACTGGCTTTGGATAGCCTTTTCCACTTCCTTTAGCCAGCGGCCCTGCTGGGGAAAAGGCCGCTCTGACCACTGGAAGATCTTGAGATAGGTGGTGTTTAGCCCCGACCAGAGGAAAACGGCCAGCTCCGCTCCAGATCCCTGTAGGCGCAGGCCAGTAGAAGTCAGCACCTTTTGGCTGCCCGTAGGCAAAGGCAGGTGCTCCTGCAGCCAGCGCAGCACTTGAGCGGTCTCTGGGCAAGGGATCTCGCGGTAGTACAGAGGCTTGAGCACAGGGCCAAGACACAAAAAGAAGCCAATCTTTACCCATTGTGACACGAGGGGAGGAGCGCTTAGGTTCCCAATGCCTCAGTAAGCCGCTTGGTGGGAGCCGACTCCAGGGCCTCAACCCCCGCCTAGGGGCTCTACGAAGCCGCAAAACATTGCTTCATCTCCTGCAGCACCTGAGCATCTTGAGAGGCAACTCTAGCGCCGGCTTGGGCAGCCCAGCACTTCAGGCTTTCGATCTGCTCGCGGGCAATGGAGGCCAAGGGCACGGTTTCGCGGATGGCCTGCAGGATGTCTTCCTGGGTGAAGTCTCGCCGAGCGCCGCTGCCGCTGCCCCCAAAGGCGTTGTACATGGCGTCCACGATAGCCTGCTCGATCTCGGCGCCGCTGAAATTCTGAGCTGCGGCTGCTAGAGCATCTAGGTCGAATTCCCGCAGGCGGTTGGGGCGCAGCCGCTGCAGATGTACCCGGAAGATCTCCTTGCGCTCAGCGTGGGTGGGTAGGTTAAGGAAAAAGATCTCGTCGAAGCGGCCCTTGCGCAACAGCTCCGGCGGCAAGAGGGGCACATTGTTGGCAGTGGCCACGATGAAGACCGGGCTGGTTTTCTCCTGCATCCAGGTAATGAGGCTGCCGAACACCCGGCGGCTGGTGCCCGAGTCCCCGTCGGCGCCGCTGGTGATGTTGCCAAAGGCCTTGTCAATTTCGTCAATCCAGAGCACACAGGGGGCCATGGCCTCCGCCAGTTGGATCATCTGGCGCACGCGGCTTTCCGACTCGCCAACAATCCCAGCAAACAGCCGCCCAACATCCAGCCGCAACAGGGGCAGCCGCCACTCGTTGGCGATGGTCTTGGCCGAGAGGGACTTGCCGGTGCCCTGGATCCCCACCAGCAGCACCCCCTTGGGGTTGGGCAGGCCGTAGCGCCGCGCCTCTTCGGTAAAGGCTTCCTGGCGCACCCGCACCCAAGCCTTGAGGTTGTCCAGCCCACCCACATTTTTCAGGGTCTCGCGGGCGGTGAAAAACTCCAGAATGCCCGTCTGGCGGATGGCCTGCTTCTTCTCCTCCAACACCAGGTCGATATCGGCCTCGTTGACCTCCTGCTTGGCGGCCAGGGCGCGGGCCAAAACGCGGCGGATGCGCTCTCGGCTTAGCCCCTGACAGGCTTTGACCAGTTGCTCGCGACCCAAGGGGCTGAGCTTAAGTTTTTCGGGAGCTACATAGAGCTGGATGAGGCGGCTAATCTCTTCGCTGTTGGGCAGGGGAATATCGACAACGGTGACCTCCTCGGCTAGGTCGCTGGGCACCTCCAGAGTATGGCTGAGCAGGATCAAGGTCTTGCGGGTGCGCTTGAGCTCGCGGCTAAGGTTTTTCAGCTCCCGCAGGATGGGGGCGTTTTTGTCGCTGGTGGCGTTGCGCAACACAAAGTGCGGATCCCGCAGCACAAACAGGGTGTCTTCCTGGGGAGCTGAGCGCCACACCCGACCCAGGGCGGCCATGAGGGAACCCCGGTCTTCGCCGCTATCCTGCCAGCCCCGTACCACGTCCCAAAACAGCAGCCGCCGCGGCGGATCGGTTCTTTTGGCTACCTGCACGAGCACGGCATCGGCCGGCTCCTCTTCCGGGGAGACCAGGTAGATCAGGGGGTAGCGGGCCCGGATCATCAGATCCAGCTCCTGGATCAGCTCCCCTTGCACCTCAGTGGCAATCCCACTTAGGCTGGGATCGCCGCTGCTTTTCTGGTTGCGATCCGTGAGCTCTCTGAGTTCTTTTGCCAACTCTGCCATCAGGGGAATGAACAAGTAGGCTTTTTCTCTTTCAAGATAGAGCAGGGATCCCTTGCAACTCGGCCAGCATGGCACGGGCGGTCTGGGTGGGATCCGCCGCCTCCATCAGGGCCCGCACCACGGCTACGCGACTGGCGCCTGCCTGCAGCACCTCCGGCAGGTTGTGGAGATCGATGCCGCCAATGGCAAACCAGGGCAGAGAGGCCTTCTCGGCAGCCAGGCGCACGTACTCCAGGCCCGCAGGCGGTTTTTCCGCCTTGGTGGGGGTAGCGTAGACAGGGCCGACGCCAATGTAATCCACGTCGCTGGCGAGGGCTTGGGCCAACTCTTCAGCGTTGGTGGTGGACAGGCCAATCAGGCGTTGGGATCCCAGCAGTTGTCGGGCTTGGGCAACTGGCAAATCCGTCTGGCCCAGGTGTACCCCATCCGCCTGGCTGACCAAGGCCAAGTCCACCCGGTCGTTGACAATCATCAACGCCTGGTAGCGGTCGCACAGTTGCCGCAGCTGTTTGAGATCCCAGAGCATCTCCCTGTCGGCCAGGTTCTTGCGGCGGTACTGGACCAAGGTCACCCCGCCCCGCAGCGCCTTTTCCACTACTTCCAGCCAGTGGGGCACCGGGCTGGTGACCAGGTAAAGACGGGCTGCCAACAGCCGTCGGCGCAGGGATCTGCCCAACAGCTCACTTTCAAGAACGTAGAGGTGGTAGCGCATGTCTTTGGCCAGCTTGGCCAGGCCAGGGGCCACCCACTGCTGGGATTCGGCCAGCTTGCCGTATTCTTCCAGCACCCGCAGCGCCTCCTGCACGCGGCTGCAATTGGCTTGCAACAGGTGGCTGAGATCCCGCCGCTCCTCCTCCTGGGGGTGGGAGAGCTGGGTGCCGGGGTCAGCAGGGGTGTCGCGGGCCAACCGCAGTGGGTTACTGTGCCAACGGGCTAGGGCCTGGCGCATAGCTTTGCACTCGCTAGCCAGCTCGCCGTTCTCCAGGCCAAAGCGAAACCACTCCTCCAATACCCGGAGCCCTTCGCGAGCGCGGTCAAGGTTGGCATCGAGAATCCGGGCGACGGCTTGTGGTTTCATGTCCCCTGCGCGTGGGAGTTTTAATCCTTACTCTAAACTGGAATAGTCTCTCCGGCACCTGGGCTAGCCCTTGTCCGAAGAGGAGGCAGGCTGTTGCCAAAGGGCGTTGAGGAAAGCCTGCTGGGGCGTGTGTCCCCAGGCAAACTCACGGGGGCCGATCCCTTCCGGCAGGTAGGCCCAAGCGTAGCGCTCACAGGCAGGAAAGTAGCGGATCTCCCACCAGGGCTGGCCGGCGGCCACATCCTTCACCGCCCGCCAAAAAGGACCCCGCTGACGGCTAAGACGGGTCTCGACGAAGTAGGGCCCTTCCAGGCGCAAGGCTTCCACCGCTGCAATAAACTCGGCTCGCTGTCGCTCATTTCGGATCATCGCCCCGGCTTTCTCTCTCAGATTGGCCCTATTTTAATTCGGTAGGCTTTGGTAGGCTCGTTTAGTCTGGCTGGAGACAACAACCTCCCCCAGCAATGAACTCCCAAAATCTGGCGCGGGTGCTGTGCCTGAGCAATGGCCACGGAGAAGATGAGGTGGCCAGCCGCATTGCCTCAGCCCTCACCCAACGAGGGATCCCAGTGCAGGCCCTGCCGATTGTGGGGGAAGGGGTGGCGTATCGACGGCGAGGGATCCCGCTGCTGCCCCTGACCCAGGTAATGCCTTCGGGGGGATTTATCTACCAGGATTGGCGGCAGCTGTGGCGGGATCTGCGCGCTGGCTTGTTGGGCCTGACGAGGCAGCAACTGGCTCTGGTGCGCCGCCTAGCCAAGCAGGTGGAGCTGGTGCTAGCCGTGGGAGACATTGTGCCCCTAGCCATGGCCTGGTGGAGCGGGATCCCCTACGTTTTCGTGGGTACGGCCAAGTCGGACTACTACTGGCGGGACGAGCGGGGGCCCTACCGCCGCCCTTGGCTGGGCCAGCCGGCTTCCGATTACTTGCCCTGGGAGCGCTGGCTGATGGCCCACAGGCGCTGCCTGGGTTCTTTTCTGCGGGATGAGCTGACGGCAACTAGCCTGCAGCAACGGGGCCTAAGGGCCTTCTACCTGGGCAACCCGATGATGGACGACCTAGAGCCGCGGGGGGAATTGCCTTTGGATCCCAGCCGGCCTGCGGTGCTGTTGCTGCCGGGATCCCGTCCTCCGGAAGCCTACCGCAACTGGGCCTTGATGATGCAGGTGGTAGAGCAACTGCCGCCGGAAATCCAAGTCTATGCAGCCCTCAGCCCCAACCTGGAGCGGGATCCCCTTCAGAAGAAGATCCCGTCTCGGCGCCGCGACCTGCTGCTGGTGTGGGGAGATTTCGGCACCTGTGCCCACCGAGCTACGGCGGTGTTGGCCATGGCAGGGACGGCCACGGAACAATGCGTCGGCCTAGGAAAGCCAGTGGTCACCCTGCCAGGAGAGGGGCCACAATTTACCCCGCGCTTTGCCGAAGCCCAGACCCGCCTTCTTGGACCTGCTGTCCACCTCACTTCTCCCCAGCGGGCCCCTGCCGTGCTCTGCCAAATTCTGGACCGCCTAGCCAGGGATCCCGATTACGCCGCCCAACTGCGGGCCCACGGGCAACGGCGCATGGGGTCCCCTGGGGCCACCCAGCGCATTGCCGACCAGATCGCAGCCCTGCTTGCCGGTCCCCGGGACTAATCTGTGGCGGTCTCAAGGCTACTGAGTCCCGCTCAGCTTGCCCCAATTGCTGCCGCACTGTTGCCCCTTTGCCTACGCTGGAGAAGGGGATCCCTTGGGTAGGTAGCCGGTTCTGCCTACTTGGAGGGCGTTTTGGAGCAGCTAGAGATGACCTGGGACTTAGGGCGATTTTGGAACACCCTCACCTACTACGAGGTGCTACCCTTTGCCAGCTTCTGGCGCTGGCTTCAGAATGGCTTTCAAAGCCCAGAAGTTCCCTTTATGCCTCCTTCTCTGACGCCAGCCACTTCCCTTCCTCTGGTTCTTTTGGGCGATGGCCTGCCCGAAGGTTTGACAGAGGCGTTGCGCCAGCAAGGGGCGGAGGTAGGGCAGAGCCAGGACTGGGTGACAGCCAGGGTGATCTTAGGGCTGGGAGCGCCAGAGGTGGCCAGGGCCCACCTGGAACGGCTGCGCCGCAGCGGCCAAACGGAACAGATGCTCTTTGACTTCCGCCAGCCCAACCCCCAGTTAAACCAGTTCTGGGGCATCTTGGACGATGTGGTAATGGGTGGGGTGAGCCAGAGCCAACTGCTCTGGGGAGAGGGCGAGCTGCTGTTTACGGGCCAGGTTTCCACGGCCAACTTCGGCGGCTTTGTTTCCACGCGCACGCGCAATTGGCAGCCTCCCTTGGACGCCTCAGGGTTTGCTGGCCTGGAGCTGCGGCTGCGGGGTGATGGACAGCGCTACAAGGTTTTGCTCAGGGATCAAGGCGGCTGGGATAGCCCAGCCTACGCCTACGCCTTCGACACCACCCCCGAGGAGGAGCAGACCGTCCAGGTTCCCTTTGCCGAGATGGTGCCCACCTTTCGCGCCCGCCGGGTTGCCGCTCCCCCCTTGAATACCCGCCAGATCTATTCGCTGCAGCTGATGCTGAGCAAGTTTGAAGCGGACGGCAGCCCTAACCCTCGTTTTCGGCCTGGGCCCTTCCAACTGGGCCTGCGCTGGATTGGGCTTTACCGCAGCGACCCCCTGCCGCAACTGATTGGGGTGGCCCAGGGATCCCTGTCGCCCGCGTGGGTGACAGCCCTGCAGGAGAGCTCCAGCCGCTGGTGTGGGGTGGAAATTCCCGCCGGGATCGAGGGATCTACCTTAGCCGCTCACCTGCTGCGCCTTTTGCGCTCGCCCGAAAGTGTGGGCCGGGTGGTGCCTTTAGAAGCTTTCCCCGGCTAAGCTTTGACCCGCTGCCGGGGATCCCTTTGGGCTGCCGACGAGGCTCGTTGGATCGGGCATCTCGGTCAGGGGTGGAGGGCTCTGGGCGTCCTGGCTGCTATTGCCCTGGCTGGGAGGATCCCGCTTTCCGACCTCTTCGAGACCCCACAGACCTTGGGGCTACGAAGTCAAGGATGGCGCGTCCCATCGGGAAGAATTGTGCTCGTCAAATCTCAGAATCGAGCTTGGCACCTTTTAGGTTGGCCCCTCTGAGCTGAGGACCTGTCAGTTCAGCTCCCCTCAAGTCGGTCCCGAACAATTCGGCCCCGCTCAGGTTGGCCTCCTCCAGGTTGGCCCCGCTCAGCTTGGCCCCGATCAGGTTAGCCCCGCTCAGGTCAGCCTTCTTCAGGTTAGCCTTCCTCAAGTCAGCCCAGCGAAAGTCTCGCTCGCCAGCTATATACTTTCCTCGAATATCCCCAACCTGACGTAGGGGGATCTGATATGCCTTTGCTGCCTGCACGTGGTGGAGATTGTCGGATTTCAGGAACGTCTCCCAAGCAGCGAACTTTACCTCCCACTCCTTGTCCTCCTGCAGTGCTTTCAGGAGAAGCTGGGCCCCTTCTTCCCCATGTTGGAGAGCATCTTTGAGAGCTCGGATTCTCACTTGAGGATCCGGACTGGCCAGGGCTTGTCAAACACCCACCAGGCCACCTATGACCGGATCGAATCCGCCAGGCCCTTGTCCGCCTAAAACAGGATCGAAGTTTTCCATCACCGTACTGTCTCCTCGTGAGACGTTAGCTAGCCCGCCGGGATACCCGTTAGCGCTACGCGCTGGGGGAGTGTGGAGGTAGACCTTCTATCTCCTTACCAGACGCGGCAGCCCCGTGTCCTTATTGTTGGCAGGGATCTGGCAGGCGTCCAGGTGGCGGACTGGGTGGCCACCGCTCTCCTGGCCAAGCTGCGTGCGGCGTTGCGGTGGATTCAAGGGATCCCGTTTTGAGTTGGCTTCCTCTTTGTGACGGTTCTGTCCTTTCCCCTTTCCTAGGAGCTATCTTGTAACCCTTCTTCACCTGTGGCCCTACCTTGATCCTGGTGCTGGCGGTTGTTGCAGCATACTCAGGGGGGAGCCGTCCACTTTTTTTCAGGAAGGGTTGGCCCCTATGGGCTGCGCTCGTTTGTACCCTATCTTTGAGATCCGCTGCGGGTTCCTTGAGGGAGGGGCTGGCAAGCACGGCGTAGGTGCCCGATTGCCTGGTAACCTGGGATCCCAGCCTGTAGCAGCCCCTTTTGGCTGTTGAAGAATATGGGCCAGTACGTGCTGCGTATCAGTGACCTTCCCCTTCGGGATCGCCCGCGCGAGCGACTGCTCAGCCAGGGGGCCAAAAGCCTCTCCCACGCCGAGCTGCTGGCCATTTTGCTCAACACAGGCCAGGGGCCGGGCAAGCTCTCTGCCTTGGGCCTAGCCCAATTGCTCCTCAAAAAACTGGAAGCGCAAGGAGATCCCCTTGCCCAGTTGCGCCAGGTGGAGGCCGGGGAGCTGCTTCAAATTGAGGGCATCGGCCCGGCCAAGGCGGCAACGGTACTGGCGGCCATCGAGCTGGGGCGGCGGATCTTTTTGGCCCGACCACCCGAGCTGACGGTGATTGAATCGCCAGAACAGGCGGCCATGGCCCTGAGCGCCGACCTGATGTGGGAGGCCCAAGAGCACTTTGCCGTCCTGCACCTGGATATCAAGCACCGCCTCATCGGCCAGCAGATCGTAACGCGGGGAACCGCCACGGAAACCCTCACCCACCCCCGGGAAACCTTCCGCAGCGCCATCAAGCAGGGAGCTAGCCGCATCCTGGTGGCCCACAACCACCCCTCTGGCAGCTTGGATCCCAGCCCCGAGGATCTGGCTCTCACGCGGCAACTGCTGCAGGCGGGACAACTGCTGCAGATCCCCGTTTTGGATCACCTCATCCTGGGCGGCGGTCAGTTCCTCAGCCTGCGCCAACACACCAACCTCTGGCAGGAGTTTCCCCAGCCAGAATAAACCCCCACCCCCCTGACCTACTCTGCCTGGGGAGAGGAACTATCGGTCTCCAAAAGTGGCTCAAAGCGCATGCCCACCCTGAGCTGGCCGCCGTTGACCAGATCCCAAGCCGACTGTTCTTTTCTGCCAGGCAGCTGGGCCCGCCGGATCAGGAGGGATCCCTCGCCGGTAGCCACGTACACCCCTTCTCCCTTGGCCAGTCCCACGACTTCTCCAGGGCTGCCCTGGGGAAGAGGATTAGGTGGCGGGTGCAACTGAGGAGAGGCGGAGCGGACAATCTTAATCCGCTGCCCCTGCAAGCCAGTAAAGCAGTTGGGGGAAAAGGCGCGGATTTGATTGTGCAAAGCCTGGGCCGAGCGCCGCCAATCGAGCTGGAAGTCCTGTTTTTTGAGCAGGGGGGCGTAGGTGGCCCGCGAGTCATCCTGAGGAATGGGGGTCAGCTCTCCTTTTTCCAACTTCAGCAGCGTCTCCACCAGCAGGCTTGCTCCCAGTTGGGCTAGTTGGGAGGCTAGCTCCAAGCCGGTCTGCTCCGGCCCGATGGGCAGCTTGGCCTGCAGCAAGATGGCTCCTGTATCCAGGCCCTCGTCCATGAGCATGGTGGTGACGCCGGTCTCGGTCTCGCCGTTGGCAATAGCCCACTGGATGGGGGCAGCGCCGCGGTAGGCCGGCAGGAGGGAGGCGTGGACATTGACGCAGCCCAGCCGGGGCATCTGCAGCACCGCCGGTGGCAGGATTTGGCCATAGGCCACCACCACAAACACATCGGCAGCCAGCGCCGCCAGCGCCGCCAGCACCTCTGCATCCCGCCGCAAACGGACAGGTTGCCACACGGGGATCCCCTGGGCTTGGGCAAGGACCTTCGTGGGCGGAGGAAGCACCCTTTGTCCTCGTCCCTGGGGCCGATCCGGCTGGCAGACCAATCCCACTACTTCAAAAGGAGACGGCGGCTGCAGGAGAGCCTGGAGCGAAGGTAGGGCAAACTCCGGCGTGCCAAAGAAGACAACCCGCATGGCCAACCCCCTGAACCCTGCCCTTTAGTCTAGGGCGGCGGGGGAAGGCCGAGGGGGCTCGCCATCGGCAGCGTCGGCTGCTGGAGAAGGAAAGGGAGAAAGCCTGGCTGGGGGAGCCTGCCAAAAGGTGGGCTGTTTGAGATCGAATTCCTGGCTCCAGCTTGGAAAGAAAGAGCTTAGCTTTTGCCCAGAAAGCCGCAGCCGTTGCACAAAGGTCAATTCTAAGCGCGTTAGAACCCGCCGCACAAAATCCTTGGCCCAGGCCGGATCCGGCGCCTCTGCAGCCTGCAAGTTAATCTGCAGCCAGCCCAGCTTGGGATGCAGGTGAACCCGAGCGCGGATTCCTTCTGGGTGGAGCAAGTAGTTGAGCACCTCCTGGAGGGCCTCTTCATCCCCCTGCCGGGCACGGTACAAGGGGCTGTTGGGGTTGGGCGGCGGCTGGTAGCGCCACTCGCGGTGCCATTCCGGGATCCCTTCGTTGGAAGGAAAGCCGAACAGCTCCACCTGGCGCTGCCGGTAGCTCAGCGCCATTTCCTCTAGGGTTGGCAGGAGGCTCTCCAGCAGCCAGTCCGGATCCGGGAGGGGCTCCCCTTCTAAACGCAGCAACAAGCGGTGGCCGGAAAGACGCGCCTGGACTTGGAGAGAGCTCAACCCTAGGGCACTCAGGGCTGCCTGCAGGCGCGCCACCCTCTCCGACAGAGGAGGCTGGGGAGAAGCTGCAGAAGAAGTAGCCACTGGTGGAGATCCCTGGGTAGCTTCGGATCCAACCTAGCTCAGCGCCTAGAGTTGCTGAAAACCACTAGAGGGTTTGAGCAGGCTGAGGTTTAAGTCCCTGCCCCGCCTGCACGCAAACTTGCCCTTGTCGATCAAACAACGTTACCGCCAACGCTAGGGATCGGCCGGCGTACTTTTGCACATAGGCTGTTGCCCGCTCGCAGATTCGGCAAGCCAGGGCCTGCAGCACCGGCTCTGCCCAACCCAGGCTTTCCAGGTACTGCACTGCTGCTTCCACCGTTCCCAGCTCCAACAGCCGTCGCGCCTGCTCGGCTGCTCCCCCACAGCGGATCAAGGCTGCCACCAGAATCTCCAGGCGGGCATCGGCCACATGGCTGGAGGTGGTGAAGATGCCGCCTGCTAGCTTGATGAGTTTGCCGTGGTAGCCAATCAAGTGAACGGCCTCCGCCCCCCGCAGCGCCGCCTCCACCAGCAGCGGCCCTACCCAATTGGCTACCCGCAGGATTTGCTCTGCCGGGATCCCTTGCCGCAGGGCTACCTGTTGCCCGTGGCTGCCTAGGCAAAAGGCCAGCTGCCTGTGCTGCTCTAGCTTCTGTTGCAGCTCTTGCCGGGCTTGCTCCAGACTTTCGGCACTGGCAGAGGGCTCCACCTCCGCCCGCGTCCCCACTAGGGCTAGCCCCTCCAGCACCCCGAAAGCAGCATTGGAGGTGCGTTCTGCCAGCAGCTTGCCTTCCGGCAAGATGATGCGCACCCGCAGGCGATAACCCTCCGGGATCCCTGCCAAAAGGTTGACCTCAAACAGATGCCGGGCGTAGGCATAGATGGCTGGGCTGCCGTCAGTGTGTCGCCCTAGCCCCTCGCCAGCTTCTAGAAGCAAAGGGGGAGCGGTGGGATCTTTTTCCTCCAGAGCCACCCACCCCCAGACCGGCGTGTTGCGGGTGAGATCCAGGTGAGGGCCGGGATCCGAGCGGGTGATGGCTAAAGCGGTGTTCTCCGACAACGTGGCCACCTGCTCCACCGGGATCCTGACCGATCCCACCTCAGGCTCCACCTGCACTGCCACGACGGGACAACCACCCTCCTGGGGCAAGGGAATCTTGAGGAGGTGATGAAAGGCTGCCTTGGCAGCAGCCACTGCAAACACGGGCAAGGTGTAACCTCGCTGAGGGGAGGAGGGGAGGGAATCCTGCATTTTTTGTTCAATCGTTAAATGATCTGCGCGAAGGGAGGGAGGGATAGAAACCTGTCTCTTTCAATGGGAGTAAAGAGTTAAGAGCGTGGCAGCTATGAGCGAAACCTTGCAGCACTATTTTGAGCGTCTGGAGGGGCAAATTCAGGAGCTAAAAGCTGCCATTGAACGGCTGCCAGAGCAGGTGGCCGCTGCCCTGCTGGCGCGGCAAGAGGCCAAAAAAGCTGTGCCCGCCTCCTCCTGCTATAGCACCCTAAACGCCGACTTGGTTGGAGATGGGAGCCATAACTTTTTGCTGGAGGAGGATCCGCCTGTAGTCGGCAACCGCCAGCCGACCTATGATCTTGCCCCTGAGGCTCAGATCCAGCGCTTGAGCGCGCAGCTAACTGCTGCTTACAACCGCATTGCCGCCCTGGAGGAGCAGCTCTTGGCCCAGCGCCTGCGCAAATAACCTAGCGAGGTTTCAGGGCAGGAGCGGCAAGGGGATTAGCTCTGCGTTGCACATCCTGCATCTGGAAGCCATGCTTGCGCAGCTCCTGATCCAGCAGCAGTTCGTTTTCCACGTAATCAACAAACAGCACACCGTTGAGATGATCGATTTCGTGTTGGATGACTCGCGCTAGCAAGTCATCGGCTTGGATTGTGCGGGGCCGTCCGCTTTCGTCCTTAAACGACACCACCACTCCCTGGGCGCGTAGAACCTCACAGAAGACGCCTGGAATGCTTAGGCAACCCTCCTGAGCAGCCACCGTTTCGCCAAGGTACTCGCGGATCTCCGGATTAATCAGTACCAGCGGCGGCACTTCTGGCTTGTCGGGATAGATGTCCACCACAATCAAGCGCTTGGGAACGCCCACCTGTGGCGCTGCCAGACCAATGCCATCAGCGCTGTACATGGTCTGCAGCATATCGCGCGCCAATTGGCGGATCTCGTCGTTGACTTGGCTAATCCGCTTGGCCGGTTGCCGCAGCACCTTGTCCCCCATGCGATAGATGCGCAGCGGTGGGTTTTTGAGTTTAACTTTGGGGACAGAAAGCGTGGCCACCATCGGGCAGGTCTCTTACAAAACAAACATCAGCTTGTCTAGCTGGTCCCCTCATTCTACACTTGCTCAAACCCCGGGGACGCCTGGAAGTTAGGCCTGAGGACTCACGACTGCTCAGGGCTGTTCGGGGATCCCTGGGCCTTCTGGTCAAGGGCTTGCTTGAAGCCCAAGGCCACCAAAATGTTGGAGAGAGTGAGAAAAGCCTCTGCCCCTCCATGGAGGGGATCCACATTGGCTAAAGAAGTGCCGTAGTGCTTCTGGGCGTACAACCCTGCTGGGATGCTGACGGCAACAAAAAGCAGCAGCAGCCAAAAGCCCGCCAACGCCAAGCGCGGGATCCGGCGCAGCCGCGACAGGAAGAACAAAAAGAGCAAGTAGGGAAACAGAGAGAGAGCAAACAAGCTGTTCATTGCTTAGCTGGGATCTCGTTCCTCCGCCTGCTCGGCTCGCCAAATGCGGTAGGCTGCCCACGCCAGCGTACAGTTGCCCAGCAGGGTAAACCCAGCCTGAGCAGTCACCAGCCCCTCCAAGTTGGGGTCGTTGTCAAACCAGTGCCAGGTAATGGCACACATGGCTCCCACCAGCGCCGGCAGCATCGCCCAGCTCAGGCTTCGCCATTCGGGGCGCCCCGTTCGCTCCCCAAACTGCCACACCCAAACGATGGCCGCCAGCCACTCCAAGACGCTGGCCACGTGAATCCACCAGGTGGGAAATGAAAGGGCATGCATACACCCCTAGGCGTTGAGGAACTGGCGCAGCAACTGGCGATAGGTGGCCTCCTGCAGCAGCATTTGCTTGTGCAGCTTGACCAGGATGTCCTTAGCTTGCTCGGGACTCATGCGAGCCACCAGCATCTCAAAAGCCCGCTGGCGAAATTCTTGTTCCAAAGAAAGACCTGGCGTTTCCTCCATTATCGTCACCTCGAGAGGCTTGGGGGTAGGTCAGAGACTTGCTTTGGGCTATTCCAAACCTGCCCTTGACGCGCGACGCAGTCAGGATAACACATATCTTAACAATCTCCCTTAACAAGCTGCAATAAGATGCCAAGTCCTGGTAGCTAGGTGGGGGAGGGAGATCTCAACGAAGTAGCAGAAAAAGTCCAGTTCTACAGATTTGACGAGGGCGCATTTCGGATAGGGAGATGCGAAGCTTTTTGAGCAGGGATCCCTTTACGTCTTGTTATTTTGGGCAAGCGAGCAAGGCGCCATGGTAGAAGTGAAGTACCTTGAGCTGGGGCTGCTGCTCCTCCTGACCTGTGCCTTGCCTTCTTACATTGCTATGACCATTTTTGTGGGAAACCTAAACTATAAAGCTTCAACTGAAGAGCTCAAAGCCTTCTTCCAGCAGCGGTGGAACGTTAAGTCAGTTACGATCCCGAGAGACCGAGAAACCGGCCAGACAAGGGGTTTTGCATTTGTGGAGTTGGCCACCAAGGCGGAGGAAGAAGAAGCCATTAACGTTGCCAACGGTCAGGAATTTATGGGTCGGCCCTTGCGACTAGAGTGGGCCCGGCCGCGCCGAGAGACTTAGATCCCAGGCTGGGCCTGGAATTTAGAGAAGGGCGGCTGAGATGGTGAGGCTGTTGCATTTTTCCGATGTCCATTTGGGCAGTGGTCTAGCCTACGGCTCCATCAACCCGGCCACGGGACTGAACACCCGCTTGGAGGATTTTGTGGCTTCCTTGCAGCGGTGCATTGACCTTGCCCTCGATCTAGCTGTGGACTTAGTTCTGTTTGGGGGAGATGCCTTTCCCGATGCGACGCCGCCCCCTCGGCACCAAGAACTCTTTGCCCAGCAGTTTCGCCGGTTGGCTGATGCCGGCATCCCGACCGTTCTCTTGGTGGGTAACCACGACCAATACGGACAGGGCCAGGAGGGCAACAGCCTAGCCATCTACCGGGCCTTAGGGGTGGCGGGGTTTGTCGTCGGGGATCGGCTGCAGACCCATTGGATTGAAACTCGCAGCGGCCCAGTCCAGGTGACCACCCTGCCTTGGCTAAACCGCTCCACCCTACTGGCCCGCCAAGAGGGCTTGGGCCTTGACCCTGAAGGGCTGACCCAGAAGCTGCTACAGCGCTTGGATCTGGCGCTGGAAGGGGAGGCCCGCAGGTTACGGCCCGGGATCCCGGCAATTTTACTAGCCCATGTAATGGTAGATACAGCCCGCCACGGGGCCGAGCGGCATCTTTCGGTAGGCAAAGGCCTGACGGTGCCCCTCTGGTTGCTGGCGCGGCCAGCTTACCAGTACGTGGCTTTGGGGCATGTGCACTGCCACCAGGTGCTCTGTCGGGATCCCTTGGTGATCTATCCCGGCAGCATCGAGCGGGTGGACTTCGGGGAGGAAAAAGAGGAAAAAGGTTGCGTAGTGGCAGAGGTTACGGCCACAGGAGCAAGCTACGAATTTTTGCCCTTGCCCGCCCGCGCCTTTCACACCATCCGCCTCGATCTCACCCCCTATCCCCCCCAAGAAGTGCAAGCCAAACTCCTGGAGGCCATTGCCAAGGCCCCTGTAGCCGGCTCCATCCTACGCCTCATCTACCGCCTTCGCCCCGACCAGCTCGATGGCATTGACGAGCGGGCTCTGCACCAAGCCCTTGCCCCTGCCTTCAGCTACACCATTGCCCCAGAAGTGGTCAGCCCTGGCCGCATCCGCTTGCCGGGCTTGGATCCCAGACATCTAGAGCCCCTGACGGCTCTGGAGCAGTATCTAGCTGACCGCAGCGATCTGGCCCCTTTGCGCAACGAGTTGCTGGCGGCTGCCCGTCAGTTGCTGGCGGAAGCAGCAGATCCCTTGCCGGAAGGGAATGCCAACGAGGAGGAGGTGGATCCTCCAAGCCCCGCCGACTGGGAAGAGCAGCAATTGCCTTTGTTCTAGGGCTCTGCCTCCATTGCTTTGACCTTTGTCGGTCAGAGGGGGGGAGCAGGGCCGCTTCTAAAGAACCTTTGCCGCGTGATCCGGATCACTTCGGGAGGGGGGGAAACGGCAGAGACTGGAACTGGGTTGAAGTCGTTGGCAACGACGCTCTCAGCTCACTTCCAGGGAACTAACCTAGGCTGGCAGATCTCACCCTGCCAGTCTTTCCTTTTGTAGAGCTGGGGAGCCGTGGAAAGCAAGGGATCCCTGTAGTTATCATGTCGCTGCCAGGCTCTGTCTCGACTTCGAAAGAAGCTGGAGGTAGAGTGGATTTGTCTCGAGAAAAGAAGGAGCAAAGGGCATGGAAAGCGTACTGAGATCTCTAGTGATCGGGGCAATTGCCGGTTGGCTGGCAGGGTCTATCCAGCGCGGCTACGGTTTTGGCCTGATTGGTAACATCATTGTCGGCATTTGCGGAGCAGTTGTGGGAGAATACCTTTTCAACTTGCTCGGCTTATGGGCTACAGGTCTGCTGGGGAAATTGTTGATGGCAACCGTTGGGGCTTTGGTTTTGTTGGCGTTGGTCAACCTTCTTCGCCGGGCTTGAGAGTACGTTGCCAGCGGGCAGGGATAGCTGGCGTGACCCTGCTTTCTTGGGTGGCTGTGGATCAAACCCGTGTCTGGTTCAGATTGCCGGGTAAGGAGCACCTCTGCTCAGGCCGGCAGCTGTCCAATGAGAAAAAGGGGGCTATAGAGCCCACCCTTTCCGTGACCTACTCCCGGCGCTGAGTACAGCACAGATCTCAGCTACCCCTACACCCCCACGAGCTAAAGCCGGGATAGCAGAGGGGCAGCTAGCGGTGCAGGTAAGTGTAGGCCCGCAGGTTGTCTTCAAAGTGCTGCTGCAGCGCCCTAGCCTGCTCTAGAGTGATCTGCCCCCTTTGTAGCGCGGCTTCAGTGGCGTGGTGCAGGGCTTCCACCAGGTCTTCGCTGGTGTATTGCACCCAGCTCAGCACCTCAGCAATCGTGTCTCCCTTGATCACTTGGGAGACGTGATAGCCGCCAGGACGGGTGCGGACATGCACCGCGTTGGTGTCGCCAAAGAGGTTGTGCAGATCCCCCAGGATCTCCTGGTAGGCACCTCCCAAGAACACCCCCAGCAGGTAGGGCTGCCCGTCGGGATCATGCAGCGGCAAGACCGAGGTGATTTGGCCGTCTTCGCCAAAGAAGCGGTTGATCTTGCCGTCGCTGTCGCAGGTTAGATCCGCCAAGGTAGCCCATTGGCGCGGCTCCTCGTCCAGACGGTGGATGGGCATGATGGGAAAGACCTGGCCGATGGCCCAGCTATCCGGCAGGGACTGGAACAGGGAGAAATTGCCGTAGTAGATGCTGGCCAGCATCTCGTCCAGCTCCAGAAGATCTACAGCCACGGGCTGTCCTGCCTGGTACTGCTCGTAGGCCAAGGTGCAGATCTTGTCGGAGCAGTTCCAAAACAGCCGCTCCACCTCGGCCCGCTCCTGCAAGCTGAGGGATCCCTCGATGAACTGGCGCAGGGCAGCTTCTTTTAGCTCCTGGCAGCGGCGATAATCGGCCACTAGGGTATCGGGCCGGATCTCGTAGTAGAGCTGGTTTAGCTTCTGGATCACCTCTGCATTGGAGGTGAGGTGGGTAGGCATGGGGTAGGGGCTAGCCACATTGACATCCTGCACGTCAAAGACCAACACCGACTGGTGGGACATCAAGGCCCGCCCGCTTTCGGTAACCAGCACCGGTGGCCGGATCCCATGCGGCTGCAGGGTGGTCAGCACTGTCTGCACCACGGTGGCGGCGTAGTCCTCGACGCTATAGCTCTGGGAGAAATGACTGGCGGACTGGGATCCGTCGTAGTCAACCCCTAAGCCGCCGCCGATATCCAGGTAGCCCATCGGCGCTCCCAGCTTGACGAGTTCAATGTAGATCTGGCTGGCCTCCCGCACAGCCCGCCCGTGCACACTCGCCATCGAGATCTGCGAGCCGATGTGGTAGTGCAATAGGCGCAGACAGTGCAGCTTGCCGACTTCCCGCAGCCGTTCCACCACCTGCAAAATCTCCGTCGCTGTAAGGCCAAACTTGGCCCGATCCCCGGCCGAGGTGCCCCAGCGCCCGCTGCCTTGGGTAGAAAGCTTGGCCCGCACCCCCAGCATGGGATCAATGCCCAGGTGCTCGGCAGCCTGCAGCACCAGCTCCAGCTCCTGCAGCCGCTCCAGGACGATGATGGGCGTGCGCCCCAGCCGCTGGGCCAAGAGGGCCGTTTCCATAAAGTCGCGGTCTTTGTAGCCATTGCAGATTAGCAAAGCCCCGGGAGTGTCCAGCAGAGCTAGGGCGATCAACAGCTCCGGCTTCGATCCCGCTTCCAGGCCAAAATGGTAGGCGCGGCCGTGCTTCACCACCTCTTCCACCAGGTGGCGCTGCTGGTTCACCTTGACCGGGTAAACCCCCCGATAGACATTGGGGTAGCCAAAGCGCTCAATGGCCTGCTGAAAGCTCTGGCAAAGCTGCCGCATGCGGTCGGCCACAATCTCGGGAAAGCGAATTAACAACGGCAACTGCAAACCCCGCGCCACCAGATCCTTCACCAGGTGGTACAGGTCAATGCCCGGTTCCTGCTGCTGTAGGCCCTGTGGGGTTACCTCCACATGACCAGCGGCGTTGATACGGAAGTAGGGCTCTCCCCAGTAGCAGATGCGATAGAGCTTTTCGCTGTCTCGCAGTGTCCAGGGAGAACGAGTCAAAGTCGGCATAGCAGTCCCCCAGATATCGAGATGTGAACAGCGCAGGATTTCCGCACAGAATCCACAATATATTGCTCTATTTCAGAAGGCGTCAAGATTTTTCCCAAGCAGGGAGGCTGTGCCGGAAACCGCCTAAGCCTTGCCAGATAAGGCTTTGGGCTTGAGAGCTCCTTGAAAAAGGCTCTAGCGGCAAGCTCTCTCTTTCTCTTTCTTTTGCTGTTTTTCTTAGTCTTTCTCACTAATGCTCTTTTTTGCCTCGATGGATCCCCGCTGTAACCCTGCGGGGAAGGGCACGAACGCCTGGCTGCTCCTCAGCAAAGGGGTGATTGGCGACGTGAAGTTGGTCTGGGCCTGCAACTCTTGCGGTGGCGGCCCTGGATGAGTTTTTCTCCCCACTCCCGAAGCTTCGACTCCCCAACCCCGCAGGTACGGAGATCCGTAACAGGTCGGCTTTTCAACCCCCAGAAATGGGCGGCATTCTCGCCCTAGCGTTGCCAACCACCTGGTTAAGATCGGCTCAGGAAATGGCTAAGCCTTTGCCAGATTTTCGCAAGTTGGCTGCCCAAGCTACCCCACAAGCGGATGGGCTGGCGGCGGTAACCGAAGTCCTGTACACACAAAGAGGAGAAGAAGGAGCCGATGGGAAAAGTTGTAGGAATTGATCTGGGCACAACCAACTCGGTTGTCGCCGTAATGGAGGGGGGTGTCCCCACGGTTATTGCTAATGCCGAGGGGAGCCGCACCACACCCTCGGTAGTTGCCTTTACCAAGGATGGGGAGCGCCTGGTGGGTCAGATGGCTCGTCGCCAGGCAGTGCTCAACCCCGAGAACACCTTTTACTCCGTCAAGCGGTTTATCGGGCGCAAGTACGACGAGGTGGGCGCCGAGGCCAGGAGGGTTCCCTACCAGGTGCGGCGGGATGAACGGGGCAATGTCAAGTTGTACTCACCCCGCATGAACAAGGAATTTGCCCCCGAGGAAATCTCGGCCATGGTGCTGCGCAAGCTGGTCGAAGATGCCAGCCGCTACCTGGGTCAACAGGTCACCCAAGCCGTTATTACCGTGCCTGCCTACTTTAATGACTCCCAGCGGCAGGCCACCAAAGATGCAGGCCGCATTGCTGGCTTGGAGGTGCTGCGCATCATCAACGAGCCGACCGCGGCTTCCTTGGCCTACGGCTTGGATAAGCGCACCAACGAGACCATCCTTGTCTTTGACCTGGGCGGTGGTACCTTCGACGTCTCCATTCTCGAGGTAGGAGATGGGGTCTTTGAGGTGAAAGCCACTAGCGGCGACACGCAACTGGGCGGCGACGACTTCGACAAGAAGATCGTCGACTGGATGGCCGAAGAGTTCAAGCGCATGGAAGGGATCGACCTGCGGCAAGACCGACAGGCCCTGCAGCGGCTAACAGAAGCTGCTGAGAAAGCCAAGATTGAGCTGTCCAGCGTCTTGGAGACCACCATCAACCTGCCCTTCATCACTGCCACTGCCGACGGTCCGAAGCACCTGGAGCTAAAGCTCTCGCGCGCCCACTTTGAGCACCTCTGCGCCGACCTGCTAGAGCGCTGCAAAGGTCCGGTGGAGCAGGCCCTGCGGGATGCTAAGCTCACCAAGGCTGACATCAACGAAGTGGTGCTGGTGGGCGGTTCCACCCGCATTCCGGCGGTACAGCGGTTGGTGAGGGAACTGCTGGGCAAGGAGCCCAACCAAACCGTCAACCCCGACGAGGTGGTGGCTGTCGGCGCTGCCATCCAAGCCGCGGTGCTGGCGGGCGAGGTGAAAGACGTGCTGCTCTTGGATGTCACTCCCCTGTCGCTGGGGGTGGAAACCCTGGGCGGTATCGCCACCAAGCTGATCCCGCGCAACACCACCATTCCCACCCGCAAGTCGGAGATCTTCTCCACAGCGGAAGATGGGCAGACCTCGGTGGAAATCCACGTGGTCCAAGGGGAGCGGGAGTTGGCTCGCGACAACAAATCGCTGGGCCGCTTTAGGCTGGAAGGGATCCCACCCGCTCCTCGCGGTGTGCCCCAAATTGAGGTGACCTTTGATATCGACGCCAACGGCATCCTCAAGGTAACGGCTAGAGACAGGGGGAGCGGCAAGGAGCAGAGCATCTCCATCACCGGCGCCTCCACGCTCGATAGCAAAGAGGTGGAGCGGATGATTGCCGAGGCGGAAAAATACGCCGCCGAAGACCGCGCTCGCCGCGAGAAAATCGAGCGCCGCAACAAGGCCGACTCTCTGGCCTACCAGGCCGAGCGGCAGTTGAAGGAGCTGGGAGACAAGATCTCCTCCAGCAAGCGCAGCCAAATTGAGACCCTGGTGCGGGAGCTGCGGGAGGCCATCCAGCGCGATGACGACAGCGCCATCCAAAGCAAGGAGCGGGAGCTGCAGGAGGCTCTCTACGCCATGAGCAGCGAGCTCTATCAGCAAGCTGGCGCTTCCTCTAGCTCCACTGCTAGCGCAGGGAAGACTGCCGGCGGCAGCGATGACGTCATCGACGCCGATTTCACTGAGGCCAAGTAACCCCTGCGGGATCCCTCTAGGAAGGAGGGATCCTGCTTCTGGTGCCAGTTTCAACAGGAGGAGGGAGGGGATGGGCAAGGGTCACTAGCCCGCCTCCTTCCTTCTTCGGGGTTGGTAGCCCTCTGCCTGCGGATGCCTCCATGCAAAGCTTCAAGGACTACTACAAAATTCTGGGGGTTAGCAAGACAGCCACTGCTGAGGAGATCAAGCAGGCCTATCGTCGCTTGGCGCGGAAATACCACCCAGACGTCAACCCCAACGACAAAACTGCTGAGGAAAAGTTTAAAGACATCAACGAAGCCTACGAGGTTCTCTCCGATCCCAGCAAGCGCAGGCAGTACGACCAATTCAGCCAGTACCACCAGCAGGGTGGCTTTCGCTACCGGCGAGAGACCTACAGCAGCCCCTTTGGCGAAAGCTCCTTTGGCGAGGACTTTGGCTTGGGGGGAGGGGGCGTCGATTTCGACCAGTTTGAAGACTTTCAGGATTTTATCGATCAACTGCTAGGGCGAGTGCGCAGCTCTGGCAAAGACCGCAGCAGTCCTTCGGCCAATGCCAACTACGACGCGGAGGCCACCCTCCACCTTTCCATCCCGGAAGCGTTTGAGGGGGGAAAGCGCCGCCTGCGGGTGGGCGGGGATCGCGTGCTTGAGGTGAGCATCCCACCGGGAATCACGCCGGGCAAGCGAATTCGCCTGCGCGGCCAGGGCCACCCCAAACCCAACGGGGGTGCTGGCGATCTCTACCTCAAGATCGAGCTGAAGGAGCATCCCTTCTACCGCCTAGAGGGGTTTGACGTCTACTGCGACCTGCCGCTTAGTCCCAGCGAGGCGGTCTTAGGCGCCCAGGTGGAGGTGCCCACGCTAGACGGGCTGGTGAAGCTACGCATCCCGCCAGGGACGCAACCAGGGCGGAAGCTGCGCTTGGCAGAGCGGGGCTTTCCCAAGGGCAACGGGGAGCGGGGCGACTTCTACGCGGTAGTTCAGATCTATTTGCCCACGCGGCTTTCGGAGGAGGAACGAGAGCTCTACGAAAAGCTGCAGCGCATCCAGTCCTACGATCCCCGCGCCGCTCTCAAGCTCTAGCTAGGCAGTTGCCTTGGCTAGCTCTGGAGTGGGCGGTTGGAGAGCCCGGTCCAAGAGCTCCATGGGGTGGTAGATGGGGATCCCAGCCTGGCCTTGCAGGCGCAGGTGCTTTTGGATTTGCAAGCGGCAGCCGATGTTGGCGGAGACAATCCCCTGGGCGCCGGTGTTGAGGAGGTTGGCCACCTTTTGGGATCCCAGCTCGTCCGCCACCTCGGGTTGCAGCAGGTTGTAGACGCCGGAGCTGCCACAGCAGAGGGCAGCATCGACGGGATCCCGCAGCTCCAGGCCCGGGATCTGCCGCAGCAGTTGGCGCGGCTCCTGGCTAAGGCGCTGCCCGTGTAGCATGTGACAGGCATCCTGATAGACCAGCACCAAGGGATCCGGCTGCAGCGGATGGAGAGGAGCGGTCAACCCCACCTGAGCAAGAAACTCCTGGATGTCCTTGACTTTGGCCGCAAACTGGGCTGCTTTCTCTTGGTAGTGGGGATCCTTACCCAGGATGTGGCCGTACTCCTTCAGCGTATGCCCGCAGCCAGAGGCAGTGATGAGAATGGCATCCAAGTCGTAGACAGCAAAAGCATCCACCATCTGGCGGGCCAGAGTTTTCGCCTGCTGCAATTGCCCTTGGTGGTGGGGCAAGGCTCCGCAACAGCCCTGGGCAGGTGGGATCACCACCTCACAGCCATTGTGGGTTAAGACGCGCATGCTGGCCTCATTTACCTGGGGGGCAAACAGGCGCTGCACACAGCCAAGAATCAGCCCCACGCGAAAGCGGCGCTCGTCCACCGCCGGGATCCGCTCCGGATAGCGCTTGGGCAAAAGGTGCTCCACCTGCAAAGGGGGCAGCAGCGATTCCATGGCCGCTAGCCGTGGGGAGATTTTTTCCAGCCCCTTGCGGATCCAGGCGCCGATCCCCATCTTTTGGTAGAGCCAGAGGGGCCAGAGCAGCGGTCGCAGCCGCTCCGGATAGGGGAAGAGGAAAAAAATCAACTGGCGGTACAGTCGATCCCAGAGGTTGCGGCGGTAGTTGCGCTCAATCTGAGGTCGGGTAGCGGCAATCAGCCGGTCGTAGCGCACCCCCGAGGGGCAAGCCGTTACACAGGCCAAACAGCCCAGGCACGTGTCGAAGTGGGAAACCACTGCCGCTGAGAGAGAGATTTGGCCCTGATTGAGGGCGTCCATCTGGTAGATGCGGCCCCGCGGCGAATCCGTCTCCTTGCCGAGGACGCGATAGCTGGGGCAGGTGGTCAGGCAAAACCCACAATGCACACAGGCATCGATCAGCTTCGGATCCGGGGGATCCACCCCATCAAAACCCGGCCCTTGCGATAAACTCATTGGCTTCGACCTATCGCGCTCTCAGCTCTACATGGCCATGCAGGGAGACCATTGGCAGCTTGCGATCCCACTCTCCCTTTCCTGCATCTTAATGCCAGAAGCGGGATCTGAGGGAGTTTACTCCCATCCAGGCGCTCTTCTGGCTCGTACTACCCTAGAGAAAGCACTTGTCAACTCTTCCCTTTGAGAGCCATGAACTGGCAACACCTCTTCACTCGCGCTTTTTGGGCGGCGACCCTCGCCAGCTTGGGCCTGCCGGGAGCGGCTCTGGCCCAGGCTAACCTGCGGGAGCTCCCTCCGGACTTGGCAGAACAGCTCACCACGGAGCGGATTTTGCAAGCCTGCGCCGCCAACCAAGCCGATACGCTGCCCAGCCCCTTCCCGGACGTGGTGCCGACCGACTGGGCCTACAAGGCGGTGCTCACCCTCTACTACTGTGGGGCCTACCGGGGGGCAATCCTGCCGGAGACCTTCCGGCGCTACCTGGAGCAGAAACGGGGATCCCAAACCTAGAAGGCTGGCTCTACTTCGATCGGTACATCTCCTCGATGAGGTGAGCGTAGCGCTCCGCCACAGGGTTGCGCTTAATTTTCAGCGTCTGGGTCATGAGGCCGTTTTCCACACTCAAGGGCTCTGGCAAGAAGCGAAAGTCAGCAACTTGCTCGTCGGGCCGATAGCCAGGGCGCTCTTGGATGCGGCGGCGTACTTCTTGCAAGATGAAGCGGCGCACCTGCGGGTGAACGAGCAGCTCGGTCTCGGCAGTAGGGATCCCTTGCTCAGCAGCCCAGGCCTTGAGGGCGTCGAGGTTGGGGTAGATGAGGGCAGCCAATTTTTTTTGGTCTTGCCCGACGATCACAATCTGGCTGATGTAGGGAGATTGCAGGCAGGCATCTTCCAGTGGCTGTGGCTCAATGTTCTCGCCGTTGCGCAAGACAATGACATCCTTGGCCCTGCCGGTGATCACCAGTTGGCCGTCGGGAGTGAGCCAGCCTAGATCCCCGGTTTCAAACCAGCCATCAGAGCTGAGAACTTTAGCGGTGGCTTCGGGGTTGTTGTAGTAGCCCATCATCACCTGCGGGCCACGGGCCAGGATCAACCCCTTTTGGCCAGGGGGCAAGGGCTGCCGGGTTTCCGGATCGACAATGCGAAACTCCGTCCCTGGCAGCGGTGGGCCAGCCGTACCGCGTACGTTGTTGTCAGGACGCCGCGCGCATAGCACTGGCGAGGTTTCCGTGAGGCCGTAGCCATTCAAGATGGAAATCCCAACAACTTCATAGAACAGATCCAGATAGGCAGGTAGGGATGCGCCGCCGCTAATAGCATGTTGAAAATTGGGGCCTAGTGCTTGTCGCACCTTGCGGTAGATGAGCCAATCGGCCAGCCGATGCAGGGGCCAGAGCAGCCAATGTTGCAAGCGAGCCCGTAGGCGCACCCAGGGGCTGACTCCGTAATGCAAAATTGACTGGTTGCGAGCTATCCGTCCAGAGAGCACATGGCTTTCACTGACAGCCATCAGAGCACGGATTAGCCACTGCAGGAGGGGGCTTTTCTCTTTGAATTGCCGCTGGATCCCTTCATAAACGGTTTCCCAAATGCGCGGCACTGCCACCAAATAGTGGGGCTGCTCCTGTTGAAAATCTTGTTTGATAAAGCGGGGGCTGGTATAGACCAGCGTGCAGGCGCGACTAAGGAGAAAATACTCGCAAGCCCGCTCATAAGAGTGCCAAGTGGGCAGAATGCTCAACACCTTGTTCCCCGGTTGGGGCTGTACGACCGCGCCCAAGTTCTCCACCTGGTGCATGAGGTTGCCGTGGCTGAGCATCACCCCCTTGGGCTGACCGGAGGTGCCGGAAGTGTAGATGATGGTGGCCAACTGGGATCGCTCCAACTTGGGGGGCTCGTAGCGGTGTTCTCGCCCTGTTTGCAGCCACTGAGAAAAATTCACTACTCCTGGCTCTTCTTCGTCCGAAAGCAGCAGCAGCCGCTCTAGACCCAGCTCCTCCACAACTGACCGAACCCGTGCCAGCGTCTTCACATCCTGGGCAATCAAAGCGGTGCTCCCAGAATGACGCAAAATGTAGCCCAGCTCCGCTGGATCCGCTACGGCGCTGCGCGGCACATTGACTGCTCCTGTAAACAGCGTGGCCAGATCCGCCATCAGCCAGCGGGGGGAATTGTCGGCAAAAATGGCTACCCGATCCCCAGGGCGAATGCCCAAAGCCTGTAAGCCAGCAGCCAGCGTCTGAATGCGGCGGAACAGTTCCCCATAGGAAATCTCAAAGACCGGCTGGGCATGGGGATCCCTGAGGGCAGGCTGGTCAGCAAACTTCTCGGCTAGGACTTGCCAGACGTTGAGTAGAGTCGTCTCCGGGGCAGCGGGTGTAGCAGCAGCGGAGACAACGGTCATAGATCCGGGCCGTAAATCACGCTTACACTTTAACAGAGCGCGCACAAACTCGAAGGCAGTCCTCCAGGGATCCCTATGCGCATTGGCGTGCCCAGGGAGATTAAAGAGCAGGAATTCCGCGTCGGCCTAACACCAGCGGCGGTGCGGGTCTTGACTGAGCAGGGGCACCAGGTGTGGGTGGAAACTCAAGCGGGCCAGGGAGCCGGCTTTACTGACGAGGACTATGAGAAGGCGGGGGCCAGGCTGGCTGCCACTCCTGAGGAGATCTACCAGCAGCAGTTGGTGGTGAAGGTGAAAGAGCCCCTGCCTGCAGAGTATCCGCTGCTCCATCCGGATCTGATCCTATTTACCTACTTGCACTTGGCGGCTAGCCGCGAGCTCACCCAAGCCCTCCTGCGTTCGGGGGCCACCTGCCTGGCTTACGAGACAGTGGAGCTGGCCGATGGCTCCCTGCCTCTTTTGATGCCCATGAGCATGATTGCCGGGCGGCTCTCGGTGCAATTTGGTGCCCACTACCTCACCCGCCAAGCGGGGGGGCGAGGCGTACTGCTGGGCGGGATCCCAGGTGTGCCACCGGGACGAGTGGTGATTTTGGGCGGAGGAACCGTGGGTACAGAGGCGGCCAAAGTGGCCGTTGGCCTGGGAGCGCAGGTGCAGATTTTGGACATTAACCTGCAGCGGCTCAACGAGCTGGAGCTCATCTTTGGATCGCGAGTGGAGTTGCTCTACAGCACCCCCCAAACCATCGAGGAGTGCGTTCGCAAGGCCGATCTCGTGGTGGGAGCGGTGTTAGTGCCGGGCAGGCGGGCGCCAATTTTGGTGAGGGAGGAGCTGGTGGCCCAGATGCGGCCCCGATCCCTAATTGTGGACGTCGCGGTGGATCAGGGAGGCTGCATTGCCACCACTAGGGCCACCACCCATGCCCAGCCGGTTTACGAAGCCTACGGCGTGTTGCACTACGGCGTTCCCAACATGCCAGGGGCTGTCCCCTGGACCTCAACCCAAGCCTTGGTCAATGCCACGCTCCCCTACATTCTCAAGCTGGCCAACCTTGGCCTGGCCGCTGCCCTGGAACAAGATCTAGCTTTGGCCAAAGGGCTTAACATTCGCTCCGGCAAGCTCATCCACCCCGCCGTGCGGGCTACTTTCCCCGACTTGGCCAACTAGCTTTAGAGGCTGCCACTACTGGTGCTCGAAGACGTTGCTATACCCCAGCAGATCCAGCTCGACGAGGGTGGGAAGGTGCTGGAAGCAACGCTGCGCCAGTTCCCAGCGCTCCTCTCGCTGCAGCATCTGGGCCAACTTGTGGCGCACCGGGATCAAGTAGCGGACGTCGTTGGCTGCGTACTCCAACTGCTCCGCCGAGAGGGCATGGACAGCTCCCCAGTCGGAGCTCTGGGCTGCCTTGTTCAACTCGACCCCGCACAGCTCGCTCACCACATCTTTGAGGCTGTGCTTGCTGGTGTAGGTGCGAGCCAGTTTGCTAGCAATCTTGGTGCAGAAGACCGGCCAGACTTGGATCCCCAGGTGGTAGCGCAGCATGGCCAGGTCAAAACGGGCATAGTGGAAAATCTTCTCGATGCCGGGATCCGTCAGCAGCTTGGCTAGGAGAGGGGCCTGCCTGACGCCGCGGCTAAACCGCAGCAGCACCACCTCACCGGCAGCGTTGGCAAGTTGCACAACACAGAGTCGATCCCGCTGCGGGATCAAGCCCATCGTCTCTGTGTCCACCGCCAGGTAGGCTTCTCCGGCCAGGGCTTTGACCAGGTCGGAGGTAAGATCGTCGTCGCAAATCTGGAAGGGCTTCAGGGCCACGGGGAGCTCCCCTCAGGGCAGAGAAGGTGCTTGCCTTTCCAGAGCAGTTGCCAGCAGCCTCCAGCCCATCTGGGCTACCAGCTGGCTTTGACCACGCCGGGTAGCAGGCCGCGGTGAGCCATCTCCCTCAGGCTGTGGCGGCAGAGGCCAAAATCCCGGAAGTAACCGCGGGGACGGCCCGTTTTCCAGCAGCGGTTACGCAGGCGGGTGGGCGAGCTGGAGCGCGGCAGCTTTTGCAGTTGGGCATGCAGCTCCATGCGGGTGGCCTGGTCGAGGTTGGGATCAGCCAGCGCTGCCTTCAATTGCTGGCGCTTTTCGCGATACTTTTCAACCAAGCGCTGGCGCTTTTTCTCCCGCTCGATCATGCTTTTTTTAGCCACGGCTCACCTGTTTCCCCAATTTTTCAGCTCTACTAGGATAACGAGCAGAGGCAACTGGCAGCAAGGGGAGCCTGCCTATGGGTTAGGGGCACGCTAGTATTGCCGCCTGCGTGGTGCTTGCAAGCCACCGCTGCTGCTGGCCACGAAGCGCTGGCGGATGCTACGCC
The DNA here is from genome assembly GCF_047502745.1 of Synechococcus sp. F70.1. Lineage (NCBI taxonomy): Bacteria > Bacillati > Cyanobacteriota > Cyanophyceae > Synechococcales > Synechococcaceae > Synechococcus > Synechococcus sp. F70.1. The sequence goes on along the minus strand of NZ_JANSJL010000078.1, from coordinate 199 downwards.
ATTACCTAGCAGGGATGGAGCTAGTACTGCGGGCGAGGTTCTCCTCTAGTCTTTGATTCGCCGGACAATTGGCCACTTTGTGGCATAACCAACCTTCTGCCTCGACGTAGATGGGCTGAGCGAGTAGGCTAGCCGGTACATCTTCTTGAGTAGGCGTTTTGCCTGGGCTAAAGTTGGCTCCGTCTTTAGCCGGTGTGCC
>NZ_JANSJL010000077.1:0-5399 GCF_047502745.1 Synechococcus sp. F70.1 | reverse complement strand
GGCCTGTTCGCGCTACTCGGCCGTAGGCCTAGAATCCGCGCCAAGGGAACGTTCTCCCGCTGTGCGTAATCCACTAGGGTTGCCAACGCCTTTTGCAAAACAACTGCTGCCTCTGGAGACTTGGAGCGGGCGATGGCTGTTGGAGGTGTGGTAGAAGCCCAGTCCCAGGCCTTGTCAGTCAGCACAAGCCGGGTTATCCTCCTTCCCTTTTCGACTACAGTCTTGCATTCAATGAGGCCCTTTTCCTCCAACAGCTTGAGCTCTTTGGCCCTATGCTTTGGCTTCACTTGCGACTTGGTCGGTTCTTCCCCTGTTAGCAGGAGCTTCCAGAGCAAAATTTCACTTTTGGGCAACAAATCGCTCATTTCCCCAACCTCCAGCCCTGCCTCAAAGCCGGCTCTGTTGCAATTGAACCACCTTGCGGATCATCTCCACCGCCCGCTCGCAGTCGGACATCACCAGCTCATTGGGAATCCGCAACACCAAGTAGCCGGAGATGAGCAACTCGTAGTCCCGCAGGCGATCCTGGTAGTAGTGGTTTGGCTCGCGGTGCTCTGGCCCATCCACTTCCACCACCACCTTACCCTCCCGCCAAAGCAGATCCGCTCGGAAAGTGCGTCCGTTAACACTCTGTACAGTTTGGTTGAATTCCAGCAAATTCTTTAACTGTGCATCTGCTGCCACCCGGTCGGCCAGCTTTCTCTCGGCGGGACTGAAGGGGTGAGGGGATTCCTTGTAACCCACCACCACCTGCACCGAGCTGTCGAACTCCTTTAGCCTCTCAGGAAGCGGCAGTCGAATGGCACCGTAGCTCACGGAGGCCAATTCGGGGTGATCAGTCAAAGCGCTCGGCACCACCAGCACCAGCCGTGCCTGACTGTTGTCAGCCAACCAGATAGCTGCCTTGGCCAAGCCGAGTAAGTAGCTGGGCGCCGGCTCTGTCTCGTCGGTTGCCAAAGCCAAGGTCAGCTCGCGAGGGGCAATGGCCTTAGCCAGTTGCTGCACCTGGATCGCCCGCTGGATCCCTGGCAGCAGAGGCAGGCGTTGCTGTTGGCACAGGTGCATGGCCGCCTTGAGCCAGGCGTTGGCAATGGTGGGATCCTGTTTTGCTGGTAGCTCTTGGGCGCGGAGACGATTGTGAGCTTGAACCTCTGCCGTTGTGCCCGGCTCAAACTTTTCCCCATACCAATAAGGCCAGAGGGATAGGGCTACCCTCGCCAGCACCTGCAGACACTCATCGAGGATGGCATCCTGGGCAGGAATTCGGTGCCAAAGCTTGGAGACAAAGACCGTCTCTCGAGTTTCAGCCTCCTCCGCCAGGCTCGCTAGCGCTTCCTCCACGCACGGCGCCAGCAACAGCTTGACCTCCCCCTCTTTGCCTAGGTCTTGCCACGAAAGAACGGCCACCTCGCCTCTCCCACCTGCCTCCTGGAATCCTAGCTTAGGCCAGGCCGGGGGGAGAGGGTATCGCAAGCTGGGTCGGCAGGGATTCGAACCCTGGGCCAATCGGTTAAAAGCCGAGTGCTCTACCGCTGAGCTACCGACCCGAGTTTACACTTCCGTTATGCTAGCAGGACTTCTGTCACATTCGCAAAGACTCTAGCCGGATCCCCGAGAGTTTTGCTAGTCTAGATGTAAGCTAACCCCGGGGCTGTAACGGTTTCGACGGGGTGGCGAACAAGGGTTCATGATGCAGGTCGGGCTTGAGCTTATCCCGTTACCACTAGGCTCAACAAAGTAGGTGCGAACAACGTCGTACCTTTTGCTCGTAAAGCAGCTGCTCTGGCTGCCTAAGGCTCAGTAAGAGAAGTCTGAGCTCGAGGATCCTCCCACGACCCCGTTAAGTGGGCGGGTCACAACCCCAACGGGTGCAGCTCTCTTCTCCGGCTCCGTCGAGGGAGAGCCTAAGCTTAGGCGGAGAACTCCCATCGCCGGGATCTAAACGGCGATCCCTGCCTTGAGGGTCAGAGAGGCTAAGCCTGTGAAGGAGTGAACCCCCAGTACCCATCTCGGACACGGGTTCGACTCCCGTCAGCTCCACTCCTTTGCCAGTTGGCTGCCACTGGTTACCTAGCGGGGAGCCCGCGAGTGGTTGCACTTGGCCGATGACTGTGTTTCCTAGTAGTAGGGCACCCTACAATAAAGCAGGGTGTTGGAAGAGAAGTGGCGATGCGGCTCGTCGATGAACGGGGGCGTCTGCTGGGGAAGGTCAGCCTTCTGGATCTGGGGGCGCTGGCCATTGTAGTAGCGGCGATTGTGGCTGTCCTGTTTTTCCCCGGGCGGCAGGTGGGCAGCGTCGTCCAGGTGGGGGGTGGCCCCACGCTGCCGGTGGAAGTGGATATGATTGTGCGGGGGGTCAGCAGCCGATCCCTGGAACCTTTTCAAGCAGGTCAGAAGGCTGACTTGATTATCCGCAACCAACCCTACGGCCAGGTGGAGGTGGTGCGGGTGGAAAACGTCAGCCGCACTGTGCCGGTGGTTTTTCCCGATGGACGGGTTGAGAACTTGCCTGACCCAGAGCCCTACCGCTTTGATCTGGTGTTTACCTTGCGGGGACGGGGCCAGCGGACAGAAAATGGCATTGTCCTAGGCAACAACCGCGTCAAAGTCGGCGTTCCCCTGGAGCTCGAGACCTTTAGCTACAACTTGCGTGGAACCGTGATGGATGTGCGGCTGCTGCAATCGTAGAGGATCTCAAGCCCAATGCAGCTACAGGAGATCGCCCAAAAATTGGGATGCCCCTACGAGGGAGATCCCACCCTAGAAATTCACGGCGTGGCTAGCCTAGCAGAGGCGCGCCCAGGAGAGCTGAGTTTTCTCAGTGAAGCCCGCTACCTACCCTTGCTGGAGCAGACCCAAGCCAGCGCCGTCATTGTGGAGGAATCGCTGGTTCTGCCCCGCCCCATTGCTTGCCTGCGAGGGAAGGATCCCCGTCTGCTCTTTGCCCAGGCCATCGAGCTGTTTTACCAGCCCTATCGCTTGCCTGTTGGGATCCATCCCACCGCTGTGATTGATCCCAGCGTTGAGTTGGGAGAAGGTGTGGCCATTGGGCCGCATGTAGTGGTGATGGAAGGGGTGAAAATTGGCGACTACACCCAAATCCACCCCAATGTAACCATCTACCCCCACGTGCGGATTGGATCCCGCTGTCAGCTTTTCGCCAACTGCGTCATTCACGAGCGCACGGAGATTGGGGATGATTGCCTCATCCACAGCGGTGCTGTCATCGGCGACGACGGCTTTGGCCACATTCCTCTTCCCGACGGCTCCTGGCGGCGCATGCTGCAGGCGGGCCGGGTGGTGCTGGAAGACGGCGTAGAGGTGGGCAGCAACACCACCATCGACCGGGCCGCTGTTGGCGAGACCCGCATTGGCCGGGGCACCAAGATTGACAACCTAGTGCAGATTGGCCACGGCGTGAAGACGGGATCCCACTGCTTGATCGTGGCTCAGGTGGGCATTGCCGGCAGCACCCAATTGGGCCACCGCGTCATCTTGGCTGGGCAATGCGGCCTGGCCGGGCACCTGCACATTGGCGATGGCGTACGCGTGGCCGCCCAGACAGGTGTAACCAGCGACGTCCCCGCTGGTCAAACCGTGGCCGGCTACCCCCATCAGCCTATTGCCGAATGGCGCAAGAGCATGGCCGTCCAGCGGCATCTGCCTGAGCTGCAACGTACCTTGCGCAAGCTGGAAGCTCGTGTGGCCAAGCTGGAGCAGAGCAGTGGGACATAGATGGGGATCCCTGCCGATGGCTAATTCACTTGCTTGCCCCCAACGCAAAGATGCTAGCCCAAGAGAAACTGCAGGAAATCACTCCCCTCACCCGCGAGCAACTGGCAGAGCTCATGCCTTCGGCCCAGGGGCTGCTCAGCGATGAGCCCGAAATGGAACACTCTCTCCACGCCTTGCAGCTTCTAATTCTGGTGAGCTGCCTCACCCGCATCTGGCAGGATCGCAACGACTACCTCCTGTCTTAGAACCTTACCGTTTACTCCAGCCGCGACCAACTCAAAACCAAAGACTTCCACGGCCCAGATCTGTTTTTGGTCAAAGGGGTAGAAAACCGCCCCCGCCCTTCTTGGGTGGTGTGGGAAGAAGGGGGGAAATATCCAGACTTGATTGTTGAGCTGCTCTCCGAGTCCACAGCCAAAGTGGATCGAGAGGAGAAGCGGGAGCTGTACCAGAGGATTTTCAGAACTCCAGAGTACTTCTATTTTTCTCCTGAGACCCTGGAGTTCATGGGTTTGCGGCTAAGGGGGGAGAAATACGAGGAGATTCCGCTCACCAAGGAGGGGTGGCGGTGGAGCGGGGTGCTGGGATTGTACCTGGGGATGCACAACCAGCAGCTTCGGTACTTCTTCCCCAATGGTGAGCTGGTGCCTACTCCTGAGGAAGAAAATCGAACGCCAACGGGCTGAGCAAGAGCGGCAGCGGGCTAAACAAGAACAGCAGAGAGCAGATCACCTGCCCAGAAGTTGCGGGAGCTAGGGGTGGATCCCGATACCTTGTAAGGGTAAAGAGAGGAGAACTGGCAATGACTAACCCGAACCCAACTACTGAGGTGCTGGATCCGGTTTATCTACCCGAGTTGCCCCCCACCCAAGACGAGCTCCCCTACGACGACAGCGAACCTATGGAAAGCTGGCGGCACAGGTGCCAGATGGACTTGCTCATCTCCACTACCCAAACCTGGCTGCAGCAGCGCCCTGATGGCTTTGTCGGTGGCAATATGTTTCTCTACTACAGCTTGGAGCAGACCCGCGGCCGCAATTTCAAAGGGCCGGATTATTTTGTGGTGTTGGGTGTGCCTAAAGGCGAGCGCAAAAGCTGGGTGATTTGGGAGCAGGGCAAAGGGCCGGACGTGGTGATTGAGCTTCTTTCTCCCAGCACTGCCCAGGAGGACAAGACAAGCAAAAAGCAACTTTATGAGCAGATTATCCGGGTGCCGGAGTACTTTTGGTTTGACCCGTTTGAGCCAGAGGACTGGGCGGGGTTTCGGCTAAGGGGCGGCCGCTATGAGCCAATTCAAGAGGATGCAGAGGGTTGCTTGCCGAGCGAGGTTTTGGGATTGTACCTAGTGAAGTGGGAGGGCAGGTTTCGGGACATCGAGGCCACCTGGATTCGCTGGGCCACTGCTGCTGGGGAACTGGTACCCACTGAGGCCGAACTGGAGCGGCAAAGGGCTGAGCAGGCCGAACAACGGGCAGGGCGCCTGGCCCGGAAGCTACAAGAGCTAGGGGTAGATCCAGACGCCCTGTAGACAGCCAAGTAACTCAAGACAACAAGGTGGATCCCTAAGAGGCCAATACCAACGCGGGCAGCTTTTGGATGGCAGGACGTAAACCCTTAGGAAAGCGCTCGCGCTTCAGAGGATAGCGATAGTTGAGTTGGGGAAT
>NZ_JANSJL010000076.1:0-1537 GCF_047502745.1 Synechococcus sp. F70.1 | reverse complement strand
CTGAATACGCCTTTCCCTTTGAGCACCACCAAAAGTTTTCCCTGGATAACCCCACTATCTCTAGCCCTGGCGTTTCCAAACGGGAATACGTGGCCAGCAGGGTGTTGCAGGGCATGCTCAGCAATCCCCAAACTGCCATTGGCAATCTCTCGCCTGAGCAGCGACAGGCTTTGGTCTACACGGCAGTGTTGTTGGCAGATGAGCTTTTGGCCGCCCTTAGTGCCCAGTGAGGGCTCCCGGCAAGGCTCAGGGCTGACCCAGCCACAGACCGCTAAACCCAAGGGTAAGCAGCGTCAGGGGCAGGCCAAAGCGGAGATGTTCCCCGAACGTTAACACATACCCCTTTCTAGCTGCCGCTTCGACGGTAATTAAATTGGCCACTGCCCCAAACAGAGTCAAGTTACCGGCCAGCGTAGAGCCGGCAGACAGCAACAGCCAGGCCGTCTTTCCCTGCAGCGGGAGCAGCGACTGCAGCAGCAGCACCGCCGGCACGTTGGAGATGAGGTTGGACAAGAGGGCGACAGCGGCCAGCAGCGCCAACGGGGATCCCGCCACCTGCTCCGCCCAGGGCCCCAGACTCATTCCCCAGCCGGCCAGCAGCTCTCGGGTTGCCCGTGTCAGGATAAACAGCCCGGAGAACATCACCAGCAAGTTCCAGTCCACCTGCCCCAAAAACCGCTCCGGCTTCAGCCGGCGGGTAATCAGCAGCAAGGCCGCCGCCACCAGGGCCGACTCCGCTAGGGGCAGGCCGGCCACAAAGGCCCCAAACAGGCCTGCTGTAATGGCCACGCTCTTGCGCAACAGGGGGGGATAGAGGCGCAGCGGCGTCCAAGGCACCTGGGCGAAGGGCTGCAGCGAGCGCACCTCGGGGTAGTAGAGCCACAGCAGCCCCACCTCCAACAGCAGCCCCACCACGGCAATCGGGGTCATCTGGGCGGCAAACTCCAGGTAGCCGATCCCGGAGAAGGAGCCGATGAGGATGTTCTGCGGGTTGCCGCTCAGGGTGGCTACAGACCCTAGGTTGGTGGCCGCCGCCAAGCCCAAGAGGTAAGGAATAGGGTTCAGCCCCAGCACGGCTGTCACCTGCAACGTGAGGGGGGTAAACACCAGTGCCAGGGTATCGTTGAGGAGAAAGGCCGAGAGCAGCCCGCTGCCGAACACCAGCATGAGCAAAAGGCCAAAGGGACTGCGGCTAACCCGAATCAGGCCCAGCAAAGCTAGCTGGAAGGCGCCGCCCTGGGACAAGCTGGCGTTCACCACCATCATGCTGAGGAGAAAGACAATCGTGGTCGCGTCGATGGCTGCCCAAGCCTCCAGCAGCGGCACTGTTCCTAGGGCAATCAGCAAAGCGGATCCCGCCAGGGCAATCGTGGCCCGGTTCATGCGCAGCCTGGGCAGGGATCCCAGCCCCAGCCCGACATAGCTCAGGAGCAGCACCAGCCAAGACAGCGCTTGTTGCACCTGCCAGCCTCTTAGCCACCCCTAGAACTCGTAGCCAAATAGGCGCGGATCCGCCGGCTGCAAGTTGAGATCGGCC
>NZ_JANSJL010000075.1:0-1577 GCF_047502745.1 Synechococcus sp. F70.1 | reverse complement strand
AGCAAAAGCCCTGCAAAGGGGATCCCAGGCCCACCCGGCTGCAGAGCTTTGGACAGGCCATCCGCGACATCTCCCGTTCCCTGGAGCTGGTGAGGCCCGTCAGCCTGCAGGAGGACTTGCGCAAGTTACTTAAGGCAGAAGAGAATGCCCTCAGCCAAGAGGGCAAAAAGCAAGTGGTCAAGGAGTTTTTTAGTTGTCTAGAGGAGATCTCTGGCCAAAAAGGAATTGCTAGCTCTAATTATGCAATTGGGAGTTGAAGAGTATCTGGGCCTCACAGGACTGGGTCTGGCTTTAGCTCAGGAGTTTGGCTTTTGGGCCACCGCCATCTACCACGACGTCAAAGGAGGAGAGTAATGGGTGTAGCCATTCCCCTGCAGTCTATCCACCTCCAAGAGGGGAGCCGAGTGGTCATCCATCCGTTGACCTGGCAAGACTGCGAGAACATTCTGGAAGAGCTGGGCGAAGATCGCCATACTCGCATTGCCTACTGCAATGGAACTTTCGAGATTATGTCTCCCTTATCCAAGCATGAACGCCCTCATCGCATCGCTGGAGATATTGTAAAAGCTCTCCTCGATGCTCAGGGGAGAGACTGGGAAGATTTTGGCTCAACAACCCTCAAAAAATCTGGCAGTGCTGGAGTAGAACCAGACACCTGTTTCTATGTCAATCACCTGGAGCAGGTGCGTGGCTGTGAGGGAAGGATCGATGTTGATTTGTTCCCCCCACCCGATCTGGCCATTGAGTCCGATGTTACTTCCCAAACTTTTATCGATGCCTACAAAGCTATTGGCGTGCCAGAAGTTTGGATCTTGAATGAGCGAAGTTTGCGGATATTTATCTTGCAGGAGCAAGACTACGTCGAATCCAGCCGCAGCCAGCTTTTTCCAGACTTCGACATCCCCAAGCTTGTGCCTCAGCTCATTCAACGGGCCTTAGAGATTGGCACCAGCGCCATGTTGCGTGAATTTCGGCAAACTCTTGGCAACTCCTAACCCTTTTTCCCTTTTTTGGAGAAGATCCCATGACTGGTCATCGCTCTGCCCGTCCTGGCAACACTTCCCAGCCGCTTCCTCGTCCTCCCAGGCCAGGGGATCCCAGCCGCCAGCCACCTCAGGAAAATCGACCTAAAGGAGGCAATGGTGGGGGAAACCAGCCGCGCGGTGGAGGTGGTGGCCGAGGGGGCAACAATTCTCAGCCCTCGCCGTGGCTAGGTCACCCCTTGGATCCCACGCCCAACCCCGATCCCACCGCCGGCTTTGTTGAATATTTGCGCTGGATGCGAGCGCCACTCGATGCTTTTAAAGACGGCACCAAGGCGGAGCTGGCGCACCAAGTGGAAACCAGGATCAACTTTGGAGCTCGCTTGAAGGTTTTGAATGAGCGCACCCAGCGTATTGCCAGCAACACCTTTCAGGTCACCTGTCCCTGGCGAATTCGAGTCGGTGGAGCCAAAGGCCCGGAGAGCATGATGCTCCCTGCTTTCGATCACTTAGGGATCCCTTACATTCCCAGCTCCACTCTGCGCGGCGTAGCCCGATCCCAGGCCATTCGAGAGCTGATGCGGGAGCGCAACC
>NZ_JANSJL010000074.1:0-1582 GCF_047502745.1 Synechococcus sp. F70.1 | reverse complement strand
TTCCAGCACGGTGAAGCAGATTTTCAGCCGTTCGATGCGCCGCGCCCGAAATTCGGTCTCCCAATCTTCCTTGCCGTTGTCTTTCACAAGCGCAAAGCGAAACTCAGCGGCTTTGAGGTAGGAAGCGGCCCGCACTTTGACCTCTAAGCGTTCTTTTTCTTGTTTGACCTGCTCGGTTTCCTCCTCCTTTTTCTGAACTTCCTGGTAGAGCTGAGCGGTTTTCTCGCGTAGCATTTTGTTTTCCTCTTCCAGCTCCTGGATGCGAGCCTGATACTTCTGAATGTAATAGGCCATTTGTTCGGTTTTGAGCTTCATCTCCTCGAACTGGCGCTGGGAGATTTTGCCTTCCTCGGCATATTTCGCAATACGAGCGCGTAATTGCTGGATTTCTTTGGAAAGGGCCTCTACCTTATCGGACTTTTCTTTGAGTTCCATGTCTTTGCGCTCCAGCTCCTGACTCAGGCTCTGGACGCGCTCGTTGAGTTCGCTGACCTCACTTTCTAAGTCCACTTTTTCTTCTTGGAGCTGCTTGACTTCGGCGGTTTTTTTGCGAGACTCCATGTAGAAGTAGGTGGCGGCGACGATGCCGAAGAGAGCGAGGATACTTAGTACGATACCTGCCCGCACAGTGCAAAGTTAGCGTACTAAGAGCGTTTTTTCTTTTGCTGGCGCTGCATGGCCCGGCGCTCCCGGCGAGAAAGGGGTGCACCGGGTTGGGAAGAGGGCGTATACGGGACGGCTTCGCCCTCGGCCTCCAGGAGGGCGGCGGGAGCAGGAGCCGACGCCGTGGTAGTCTGTGTGAAGTAGTAATCTTCCCCCGCCTGGCGTGCCTGCAAGCGCGAAAAATCCTGGCGCCTATGCGTCTGGCGTTGATTAGCCATGTGCTCCTCAAAGATCTCTATGCGGAAAAGCGTCCCGAGGATTTGCTGGGCGAGCCGGTCCAAGAGGTCTTTGAAGAGCTTGAAGGCTTCCAGTTTGTACACGACGAGGGGGTCTTTTTGCTCATAGACGGCGGTCTGGACGGCATGGCGCAGGTCATCCATTTGGCGCAGGTGTTCTACCCACAAGGCGTCGATCTGGCTGAGGGAAACCATCTTTTCTATTTCGGTGAATACGACCTGCCCTTCGGTGTCCAAGATTTCGGTGACGGGGAGGACGATAGGGAGCCGCCGCTGCCCATCCGCAGTGAAGTCCCCCTGCAACCACTCGGCTTGCGAAAACTGCATGCGGAGGGCTTTGGTGCCCTCGTAAACCTGGTGGTTTATCCGCTGGCGCTTAGCTTGGTAGTGGTCAAAGGTCTGCTGGTACAGATGAGCGGCCACGACGTCCGCCGGCTCCTCGAGAAGTTTGGGCGAAATATCCGGCAAGAAGGCGAGGGTACGGAGGCATTCGTACTGGAGCGCCTCGAGGTCTTCGGGCTTGCGGTAGCGTTCGGCCAGACCATGGACGAAATCCTGGAGGGTATTAGCGAGGTCTATGGCGAGGCGGTCTCCAAAGAGCGCGTTCCGTCGCCGGGCATAAATCGCCCGCCGCTGGTGGTTCATCACCTCGTCATACTCCTGTCTCGTATACACAGCTGACG
>NZ_JANSJL010000073.1:20827-23594 GCF_047502745.1 Synechococcus sp. F70.1 | reverse complement strand
GCGGGAGTATGTCACGATAGAAAGTTGGCTTCTGGCAGAGAAACCGTCCATGCAAGTGGAGTTTCGGGAGTGCGATCCAGGCAACCTCTGGATTTGGTTTGAGTTTGCCGAGCCGCCCGTGCCGGCAGAGCTGGAGTACCTCAGGGAAGTGCTGGAATCGTGGTATGTGCTGGGCAAGCTGGGAGGATTTAACGCCGAGCGCTTGGTGGTTCAGGAGGCTGAGGCAGATCTCAGCTACCTGGAGTATCCCAGTGACTTGCCTCCCGTGACCTCGCTCATGCACAACATGGGATCCCTCGAGGAGAAGGGCAACTGGGCCCGCTGCTGGTTTGACCTGGGCACTGCCGACGCAATGGCGCTGGACGTGTTGATCAATGCCCTGCGCACCCTTAGCTTAGAGTACATTGGCCTTACCCGCGTCATCATCGGCGGGCAAAACGAGGATTGGCCAGCGCCGGATCTCGAGGAGACTGACGCCTACGATCTCCACAGCTACCTCCAGGATCACTGGGGGGAAGAAGGAGATCTGGAGTAGCTTCTACTCTAGGTAGCCCAGCTCCTGCATCCGCCGCAGCAAGTCTGCATCGCTTTCCACATCCACCTTGCGAGGAGCCAAGCTGGGGCGGCGCGATTCAGCCCACTCCAGCCACCGCCTTAGCCCTTGTTGCAGGCGAATTAGCCAAGCTTGGGGAGAAAGGGATCCCAACGCCGGATCCCCAGGCTCAGCCAAGAGCAGATCCCGCTGCTCCGCCGGATCCTGCTCTAGGTTGTAGAGGCTAGGGCTCTCCCCAGTTTGGATGAGTTTGATCCCTCCTTCGTAGAGGGCGCGGCGGGTGGCGTAGCAGGCGCGGGCCTGCAAGAGGCTGTCGTTGCGGCTTTCCATGGCCCGCAAGAGAATCTGCGGCGGAAAGGCCTCGCTAAGCACTACGCCTTGCTCGGGATCCTCCCCAGCCAGGGTACGGCTTAGGCTAAGGCGGGCAACTTCGCGGCGGAGCCGGAGGCTAACCCGAGGGGTGCCGTCGGCTAGAGAAAGGCTGGGGCCAAAGCCGGCAGCCTCCAGGAGAGTGTGGAAGAGGCGGCGGGTGGAAACGGGGGTGGCCACCCGCTTTCCTGCAGGAAAGTGGCCGGGGTAGTGCAGGATCAGGGGCACGCGGATGAGCTCTTCGTAAACCACAAAGGCGTGGCCGACGAAATCGTGCTCTCCTAAGCCTTCGCCGTGATCGGCGACGATGGCCAGCAGAGTGTTTTGCTCCAGGCCAGTGTGGCGCAAGGTGGCAAAGACAGATCCCAGCAGGTGATCCTGGTAGGCTACTTCTGCATCGTAGATGTCCCGCAGCACCCGCGCCTGCAGGGGAGAAAGCGGCTGCGGTAGGGGTGCCATCCAGCGGTAGGGCTCAGCGTTGTACTGGCGCAGGAAATCCCGGGCCTCTCGGCTGCTCTTAAAGTAGGGGGCGTATTTCTGCACAAAAGGCTCTGGCGGCCAGTAGGGCAGGTGCGTCTCCATTAGGTTGACAAAGCAAAAAAAAGGAGGCGCCCCCGCAGGGCGGCGGGCCATTTGCTGGAGGTAGCGATTGAGGTCGGCAATGGAGGCAGCGGTGTTGCCCTTAAAGTTCATCAAGCAGGTCCAGAGGGAGGCAAACCAGGGGTGCAGGGCCAACTGAAAAAGGGTGTCGGAGCGAGCAAAGGCATTTTGCACGGGGTAGGAGAGGCGGCGCCAAAACTGGGTGTAGGCGGCCAGCCAGCGGTTGAGGGGAGGCGGCAGAGGGTTGCCCTCAGGGGGGCGGGTGGGCAGAGCCCCGCCGTAGTTGTAGAAGGTGTCAAAGCCGCGCCGCAGGCCATTTTTCAAGATCCCGACTAGGGGGTTGTTGCAGAAGCCAACGGTGGTGTAGCCAACCAGCTTCAGCAGCTCTGCCAGGGTGGGTAGGGTAGGACTCAGCTCTAGGTCTGCCTGAATGGTCTGGTGGGTGCTGGGGTACTCTCCTGTAAACAGGGAGGCGTGGGAGGGGATCGTCCACTGGGCAGGGGCAATGGCCCGTTCGAAGAGAGTGGATTCTGCAGCCAGCCGATCCAGGTTGGGGCTAGTGGGGACTTGGCAGGCCCGCTCTTCCTCCGACCAGTAGCAAGAGAGACGATCTGCCCGCTGGGTATCGAGCACAATCAACAGGATATTGGGGCGCTCCCCCTTCTGGATCTCTGCCATTTCTGGAAACCTCACCACAACCCACCCCAGAGGGTTCTTAAACTATCTTGACACGCTCCCGCCGGCCTTTTGGCCCTTAGGGCAGGGTGAGATGGGTTTGGCTGTTGCCTTGGATCCGGATGGTGTTGCTCTGCCAGTCGAGCAGGCCCCTGTCGCCACTCACAGTCAAAGCCTGACCAGGTTGGCGGTAGCGCACCTGGCCCAGAGCCTGCAGTTGGGTGGAGCCGATGCGCCACCGGATCTCCTGGGCCTCGAGGGACGCTGCCCTGCTGACGCGGGCGGTTTCGGCTTTCGCATTGCCCACCAGGCGCAGCTCAGCTAGAGGCAGGGGAGCTCGCAACTCCTCGCCACTAAGGCGCACGCTTTGCCGGGGGGCATACACCTCTACTGCTCCCACCGCCTGCACTTTCCTCGCGCCAAACTGCCACAGGAAGCGCCTAGCAGCCAGCTCCAGCTCCCGATACTCCGCCCGTACTGGTTGCGTGGGATCCAAGTTCTCCACCTGCATCTGCCCTTGGCCAAAGTCCATCAGCAGGCGGTCCCCCTGCAGGAAGCCCTGATCCTCCA